>DASZUP010000686.1:0-35432 GCA_035547635.1 Pirellulales bacterium | reverse complement strand
GGCGATGGTCGAAATTGCCGGCGGATTGGGCTACCAGCAAGCCGATGCTTCTTTTACCGGTCCCGGCTTGAATCCGTGGGACCTGGCTGCTTGGAGCGGCGGCTCGTCGAGCGGCTCCGGCGCCGCAGTCGGCGCGGGGCTCGTGCCGTTCGCAATCGGCTCGGAAACTTGGGGTTCGATCATGACGCCGGCCGGTTACTGCGGAGTCGCCGGACTGCGACCGACCTATGGTCGCGTCAGCCGGCACGGGGCGATGGCGCTAAGCTGGACGATGGACAAGCTGGGACCGCTGGCGCGAACGGCCGACGACTGCGGGACCATTCTAGCCGCCGTTGCCGGACCAGACGCGGACGATCCGACGGCGGTCTCGCGCGAGTACCAATTTCCGGGCGCCTCGCCGCTTGAACCGCCGTTTCGCCTGGCGACGATCAAAGGCGCGGTCGATGGCGTGCAGGACGAGGTCCGCGCCAACTACGAGGCTTCGTTGGAGATGCTCCGGCCGTACGCAACGTTCACGGAGATCGAGTTGCCGCCGCTGCCGTACAACACGGTGGCCAGCACGCTGATCGCCTGCGAGATGGCGGCGGCCTTTGAAGGACTGGTGACGAACGAGCAGATCTGGGAGATGGCGGCGCCGGAAGATCGCCTGGGCGTGCACTCCTCGTTGGCGATTCCCGCCAAGGACTACATCAATGCCCAGCGAATTCGCCGGAAGATTCAGCAGGCGATGGATGCGCTGCTGGCCCCGTTCGACGCCCTGGTGGCGCCGACGCTATCGACCGTCGCCAGTCCGATCGACGGCAGCTTCCGCGAATACCACCGGAAATGGGCGGCGCCGACCAGCGGCGGAGCGGAAAACGCATCGGGCATCCCCGCCGTGAGCGTGCCCAACGGCTTCGGGCAGCGCAGCTTGCCTACCGGCTTGAAGTTCGTCGGCCGCGCCTTCGAGGAAAACCGCGTGCTGGCGGTCGCCCGCAAATATCAAGAATTGACGGACTGGCATCTCCGCCATCCAGCCGGTTACGAATAATGCGTTGCGTGCGAGCGCCTCGCACGGCGCGCCAATAAGGCGCCAACGCTCTGCGGCTTACGAGCCCACCGGGCTGCCGGCGTTTTCCGTCGATGAGCAGAGCAGCGCTGCGTCGCGGGCAATGGTCGTGCAGATTTGCTCCAACGGCAAGCAGTTCGGATCGACGCCGAAGGGGCGCTCGATTTCGGCGCCGGCCTCTTCGATGCCCAACATGCCGAACGAGACCACCGCCACGACCAGCGGCGCCGCATAGCCCATGCGTCCAACCAGCACGAACGGGAGCGATGCGAGATAGATCAACAGCAATTGCCGGATCAAGGTGACGTAGACGAATGGCAGGGGCGTTTTCTGGATTCGCTCGCAACCGCCCTGTGCGTCGACCATGGCATTCAGCGTTTGTTCCATTGCCAGTGCTTGAAAGCCGTCAATCCGGCCGTCGATGCGACGCTCGTTGATCCAGTCGCTAATCGCCGCGGCCAGAATTGAGGGCGGATTCGACGCCGTGGCGGCGCGGCTGGCAAGCCTGCCCGGCACAAGACTGGCGATGCACCTGGTTTCGAACGTGCCGCGCAGCGTTTCGCGCACCGCAATCGCATACGCGGAGATCAAGCGGGCCAGGTCGTCGGCGGGGGGCGAGAATCGGCTGGCCATGCGAGCCAGATTGCGAGAGCCGTTGACCAGCGCGCCCCAGAAGGTGCGGCCGTCCCAATAGCGGTTGTTGGAGGAGTTCGTGCGGAACACGATCAGCATGCTCATCGCAACGCCCAGCACCGTGTGGCCTAGCTGATCCAGCGACGGGAGCGGATACGCGTATCGCTCGAAAACGTAATCGTCCAGCAAGCACAGCAGCAGGCAAAAGCCGGTCAGCAGGCCGACCCGGCCGAGTACTTGCGGCAACACGGCGCCGCGGAAGGCGAGCGTGGTGCGGAGCCAACTTTCCGCCTGGTATTCAATCATGGCATCGGCGCCGTTCTTGATGGCGGCGTTGTACGCGGCGCATCGCGGTTTTCGGTTCCGTGCGCGGCTGCGGCAGCGCCCGATCCAAGTTTGCTGAGATAGAGCCTTTGCTTGAACCCTCGCCACTCATCGGGCGTCCGCGTATCCGGAAACGGGTCCGGGGGGAGCGGTTTAGGCGAGGTCCAGACGATGTCATATTGCAACTCGTGATTGACCTGGCCGATCAAGGCCAGCCGATGAGCGTGACGGTTTCCGGCGTCGAGCGTCACCAAACCTTCCGGCGCCTCGACCTCGACGTGCAGCATCGCCTCGCGAATGTCGGCCACCCGATCCGATTGACTCGCTTCTACGGCTTTGGCCCACGTCCGCACGCCGGCATAGGCCGCGGCGATCGGATCGCTCGCGACTCGCGTCGGCCCGTATCGCTCGTGAAACCTCGCTAGAAACGCCTGATTGTCGGGGTTCGACAAACTCTGAAAGTAGCTCCAAGCGGCGAAGTCGCCGGCCAGAGCCTCCTCGCCGCCCGTAATGTTCCGCAGCTCTTCTTCAGTCACCTTGAAGGAGATTGTCGGGGTATTCTCGGGCGTAACGCCTGCGGCGCGCAGGCCAGGAAACAGGCCGATGTTGCCCGTCCCGCTGACCGTGTTAATTACGACGTCGGCGCCCGACTGCTTGACCTGCCGCGCCAGCTCGCTGAAATCCGTGTCGCCCAAGGCGCGGTAACCTTCGCCTACGACCTGGCCGCCGAGCGATTTCAATTCATCGCGTATGATCTCGTGCGCGCAGCGGGAATAGATGCCGTCGACGCCGATCAGAAAGAATTTTCGCTTGCCTTGAAACGCGAAGGCCCAACGGATGGCGGGCATGATCTGCTGATTCGGCGCGCCGCCCATGTAAGCCACGTAAGGCGACGCTTCGAGCCCCTCGTACGTCGTCGGGTAAACCAGCAGGTGATCGTGACGCCGACAGACCTCTTCCACCAGCTTGCGACAAGGCGAACGCCAGCAACCGAACAGCGTCACGACGCCTTCGCCGGCGATCAATTCTTCGGCCTGCTCGGCAAAGACTGTTTCGTTCGATTTGCCGTCGCGGACCACGACGTCGATCTGCCGTCCGCCAAGCAAACCGCCGGCGGCATTGATCTCCTCAAACGCCATCAGAAAGGCATCGACCATCGAGCGCTCGCTTGGCGCCATCGGTCCGGTGAGGGAATGGACCACGCCCACTTTGATGACCGGCAGGGCCGTCGTTGCGGCCGATTTGCCGCTGGATTGCTCCGGCGGGACAGCGGCGGACGACGCTCTGCGGCGCCCCAACGCGTTATCCGCCGTAGCAGCGTTCCCAACGGCGGTCAGAGACGCTTTCGTCTCGATGGCCGCTGACGTTTCTTCCGCAGCGTCGCCGCGTTGTTCGGTCAAATGCCGGTATTCCAGCCAGCCTCCCAGCAAGGCCGCAAGCACGATCGTGATCGCACCGGTCCATGTGCCCCAGCCCAACTTCTGCCGGCGGCGCGGAGCGTGCTGCGGGTCCTGTTGGTCGGCGCCGACAGGGACCAGGCCAGCGCTGGTCAAGCTGAGTTCCAATTGGCGAAGTTCATGAGCCGCCTGGCGGGCATTTGCCGGGCGTGCGTCAGGTTCCTTTTGAAGCAGGCTCTGAACCAGCCGTTCGACGCGCTCGGAGGCGCCGGGCAGCACTTCGCTCAACGGACGCGGTTCCTCATCGATCACGGCCTTCAGGTTCAGCACATAGTTTGAGCGCTCGAACGGCGATCGGCCCGCCAGCATCGCGTATATCAGGCAGCCCAATGAAAACAGGTCGGAACGCTGATCGACGGGCAACCCGCAGGCCTGTTCGGGAGACATATAGCTCGGAGTTCCGACGATTCTGCCGCTTTGCGTGAGCTGCGCTTGAACCGTCAGCGGGCGGGCCACGCCAAAATCGAGCAGCTTGACGCGGTCGGCCCGCTCGCCGGGGCGAGCTGTCTCGAGCCACACGTTGGCCGGCTTGATGTCTCGATGCACCAGATGCTTTTCGTGCGCTTCCGCCAGCCCTTCCGCGGCTTCCCGTGCAATCCGCAGCGCTTCGGCCAGAGGCAGCCAGCCCTCGCGCTTCAGGCGGTCTTCCAGCGACTCGCCGCGCAAGAGCTGCATGACGATAAATAGCCGGCCTTCGTCTTCGCCAACCTGATGGATCGTGACGATATGGTCGCTGACCAGAGAAGCGGCGAGTTGGGCTTCTTGGAGGAAGCGTTTGCGCTGCGAAGCTTCGATCTCGCCCGGACGCAGCACCTTGATCGCCACGCGGCGTCCGAGACCGAGGTCTTCGGCTTCAAAGACCATGCCCATGCCGCCTTCGCCCAGCAGACGGAGAATGCGATACCCGCCCAGGCGGCCCAATTCGTCCGGCTGCTGCGGCGGAGAAAACAGCGCCTGCCAATCTTGCGGCTCATCTTCCGGGCCGGGCGCCGCCTGAGGCGAATGCTCGCTGGTATCATTCTGCGCGCGGCGACGCGGCGTTTGTTCGCCTTCGGTCGTATCGCCGGCCGGATGATCGACCGCCTGTTCTGGGGCGAGACTCGATGTGCCGTTGCTGCCGCGTGGTTTCAAGGCGTTCGTTCCTTACATCTCGCAGCTAACCACACAGGGGCTTCCGTGCGGAACGGGAACGAGCAGCTTTTCTCGCGGAGATTGGACCAGCGGCACGAAGCGCTTGCTCTCGGGGTCGTAGCCCGTGACCAGTCCGTTCTCGATTTCATAGACCCAGGCATGCAATCTCAAACGCCCGGCCAAGGCCGAGTCTCGCACGGCGGAATAGGTTTGCAGGTTCTGCATCTGAACCAGCACGTTTTGCTCGACGATGCGCTGCAGCAGCTCTGCGCCCTCGGCGTACGGAGCCAATTGCCTCGCTCGATCCACGCTCTCGCGCCCCAGGTTCAGCCAGCCGCGGACGTGCGGAAGTTCGGCAACGGCGTCTGGCGAGGCCAGTCCCTGCATCGCTCCACACCGAGAGTGTCCGCAAAGGATAATGTCGCGGACGTGCAACTGGCGGACGGCGTATTCGATCGTCGCTCCTTCGCCATTGACGGGAGCTTCGGCCGGCGGCACGAAGTTCCCCGCATTCCGCAGCACGAACAGCTCTCCCGGTTCAGTCTGCGTCAGTAAATTAGGATCGATCCGCGAATCGGCGCAGGTGATGAACAAGGCGAGCGGTTGTTGGCCGTCGCGCAGGCTCTCGTAGAGCCCCCGCTTGGAGGCGAATACGCGCTGTTGGAAATCGAATACGCCTTGAATGATCCGCGTCATCGAGCCTTCCTTGTGAGAGGCGCCGCAAGAAGTTGCGCTTGAAACCATAGGTCGCGAAACGCGTCCGGCGTTGGCCGCGAGGCTTCCGCCGGGCCGCTGCAGGACCGGGAAGCCCGGAAAAGTCCGCGCATTCGCTGCCATCGCAAGCGAAGGCGAGGCGCTGACGGAATTCTTCTCGCAGGTCCTCGAAATCCGGGAAAGCGGACTGAAATATAGGGGAAATCCTTACATCCCTGGTCGATCTTCAGAAGATCGATAGAATACTTTTGACTATGAACGCGACCCACCAACGACGGGAACCGAGCGATCGCAGGCTGGAGCAGCTTCGCGCTCGCATCGAACCCTTGCGAGATCGGCTGCTCGCTCATTCGATCTACCGCGATTTGCACGACATTGCCACGCTCCGCGTCTTTATGGAGCACCATGTATTTGCGGTCTGGGACTTTATGTCGTTGCTGAAAAGCTTGCAGCAGCGACTCTGCTGCAACAGCGTTCCGTGGGTTCCCAGCGGGCAGACCCTGGGCAGTCGGTTTGTAAATGAAATTGTGTTGGGGGAAGAGAGCGACGAGGACGGCGAAGGGGGCCACGCCAGCCACTTCGACTTGTATCGTCGCGCCATGCTGCGCTGCGGCGCCGACGCGTCGCAGATCGACCGGCTGCTGGAGGCGTTAAGGTCGGGACATTCGATCCAAACGGGCCTCCGCGATGCTGAAATTCCCGACGCCATCCGCCTATTTGTGCTACATACTTTTGCGGTCATCGAAGGCGGCGACTTGTGCCGGATTGCCGCCACTTTCACGTTCGGACGCGAGGATCTGCTACCCGGCGTTTTTCAGCGGATTGTGGATGAAGTCGGCGAGTCGTTCGGCGACGGTCTGAACGATTTCAAGTACTACCTGTTGCGTCACATCGATCTGGACGGCGACGAGCATGGCCCCATGGCGGCTCGTTTGATGGCGGTCGTCTGCGGGGAGGACGACGACCGATGGCGCCGTGCCGAGGAGGCGGCCGTCGAGGCATTGGAAGCCCGGATTGCCTTTTGGAACGCCATTCACGAACAAGTCCGAGAGCGGCGCCTTGCGGCGGCCAGGAGAACTGCTTAAGTCTCTGTTTGAAGAGGTTTAAGAGCGAGCATTCACGGCGACCGGTCAAGTTGCCCGCCGTAGCTTGCCTGCCACCGATACCCTGAGCCTGTTGCCATGAACTATCGCCGAACGACGTTGGATCAGATCCCGGTTACGATGCTGGACGCCGCCGGCCAGGCATTCGCGGTCCGCGACCGACTGGAAGCGACGGAGCACAACGTCGAGGATTTGCTGCTTTGCCTGCAATCGCTGCGGCCTGACGACGTGCCGGCCATGCACTGGAACTGGGATGAGAACGCCTGGCATCCCGAGTCGCTCCCTGAGGAGCAATATCCCCAGTGTTTCGCCCGCCATGTCGATCACGAGAGCGCCGAGTATCACGCCATCTGGTCGGCGCCCATTTGCGGGCGCGACCCGACGCGGCCCTGGCGCGACGGCGAGCGATACCTGGAAGGGGTTGGCCGTCAGTCGCTGTTGTTCGACTACCGGTTCGAAGCGTCGCTGGACTCCACTGGGAACGCAGCGACTCCCGCCCGCTTGCTTTATGATTCGCTCAGCGTGGTCGTCGCCATGCATGAAGAGACGCCGCTGCGTCGGGCGTTCGCCAGCGTATCGGGTAACAAGTTGAAGGTCGACTTGCAACTGCTGATCAAGCTGATGCAGTGGATTGACGAGCTCAACGTCTACCTACGCTTGGAGCAGCAGGCCCTGGGGGCGCTGGAACGTCGCTCCGCCCGGCATGCCGATCACAATCTTCACACGAACGATTGACCGCCGGCGCTCGCCGGTTTCTCGCTCGTATTTCAGGTTCGCGCGGAGGACGGCATCGCCGTCAGGCGCCGGCGCCTTGCCTGCCCGCAGCGCTTCGTGTAGTTTCAACGGCGCTTTTGCCGGACTGTCGCAAGTGCGGACGCCGGCCCCCGCGCCAATTGAAACTCGCCTGCTCGCCGGTCTTTACGCCGCGGCCCTGAATGAGGACGAAGCCATGAAATTCGCCATCTGCAACGAGACGTTCCTCGACTGGCCGTTCGACAAGGCCTTCGCCTTCGCCCGCGAGTGCGGTTACACGGGGATCGAGATCGCTCCGTTTACGATGAATCCGGATGCCACGCAGATTTCCGCCGCGCAGCGCACCGAGGCGCGGCGGCAAGCCGAGGCGGCCGGCTTGGACGTGATTGGCTTGCACTGGCTGCTCGCCAAAACGGAAGGTTTTTATCTGACCAGCCCGGAGGCCGAAGTCCGCCGCGCCACGGCCGGTTACCTGGAGGAACTGGCCCGGTTATGCCGCGACCTGGGCGGCTCGATCCTGGTCTTTGGTTCTCCAATGCAGCGCAATCTGCTTCCTGGCGTAAGCATGGACGACGGCATGAAATACGCCGCCGAGGTGTTCCAATCCGTCATGCCGTTGCTGGAGGAACTGGACGTCACGCTGGCGATCGAGCCGCTGGGCCCGGCCGAAGGGAACTTCCTGTTGACGGCGGCCGACGGAGTGAAGCTGGCGGAAATGGTCGGCTCGCCGCATTGCCGGCTGCACCTGGATTGCAAGGCGATGTCCAGCGAAGAGACGCCGATTCCGGAAATCATTCGCCGTTGCGCTCCATGGCTCGTTCACTTTCACGCCAACGACGCCAACAAGCTGGGGCCCGGCTTCGGCGAGTTGGATTTCACGCCCATCTTCGAGGCGCTCGGCGAGATCGACTACCGCGGCTGGGTTTCGGTCGAGGTCTTCGACTACTCGCCCGGCATTGAGCGGCTGGCGCGAGAGAGCATCGAGTACATGCGCGCGTGCGAAGAGAAGGCTCGCGGCTGAATCAATACATCCGCCGCCGAAACAACGCTCCGGCCAGCGAGAGCGTGATCAAGCCGATCACCGCCATCGGCCAGAGCTGGTCGACGAGCAGCGAGAAGTTTGCTCCTTCCAGAAACACGCGCCGCAGCACAATCAGAAAGTATCGCAGCGGGTTGACCAGCGTGATTTTCTGCAGCACCGGCGGCATATTGGCGATCGGCGTCGAAAAGCCTGACAGGATCACCGCCGGCACCAGGAACAGAAAGGCCCCCAGCAGGCCCTGCTGTTGCGTGACCGACAGGGAAGAGATCATCAGCCCTACGCCGATGGCGGAGAACAGGAACAGCACGATCCCCGCATACAGCGCCAGCAGGCTGCCCAGCAGCGGAATGTCAAACCAGAACACCGCCATCACGATAATCACCGTCGCCTCGCCCAGGCCGATGATGAATCCGGGCACGGACTTGCCGATCACAATCTCGGCCGGTCGGTACGGCGTGACCAGCAATTGGTCGAAGGTGCCTTGTTCGCGTTCGCGGGCCACGGAGAGCCCGGTAACCAGAATCGTGACGACCAGCGTCAAAATCCCCGCAATTCCCGGCACGATGAACCAGCGGCTGACCTGGTTGGGATTGAACCAGGCCCGCACCTGCAGTTGCGCCGGCATGCCGCCGCCCCCGTGTTCGGCCAGCCATTGCTGGTTGAAGCGGTCGGTCATCGCCCGCACGTAACCGAAGGCCAGCATAGCCGTGTTTGAATCGCGACCGTCCAGAATCACCTGGACCTTGGCCGTGCGGCCGCCGAACAAGTCGCGGGCGAAGCGCCGGTCGATTCGGATCACAAGTAACGCCTGTTGGCGTTCGATCATGTCGGCGATTTGACCGGCATGCGTCAGTACGGCCGCCTGCCGGAAGTTCGGCGAACCTCGCAGCCGAGCCAGCAACTGACGCGAGGCTGCGCTGTCGCTCTCGTCGTAGACGGCGTACGGAATGTTGTTCAGGTCGAACGTGGCGGCATAGCCGAACACGAACAATTGCACGAACGGCGGAATGATGATTACCACGCGGCTCTTGGGATCTTTGAGCAGCGCCAGGAACTCTTTGACCACTAACGCCAGGATGCGAGACACAGGACGACCTCCCAGCTAATCCAGCCGCTTGCGCGCTTGCCACCGCGTCAGGCCCAGGAACAACGCCGCCATCAACGCCAGAGCCAGGCTGTTGGGCGCTACGATCGACCAGACGTCGCCCGCCAGAAACACGGTCTGCAGAATCGTCACGAAGTACCGAGCGGGCAGAAGCCGCGTCAGCCACTGCAGCGGCGTCGGCATGCTGCCAATATCGAAGATGAAACCGGAGAGAATGAAAGCCGGCAGGTAGGTGACGATAATCGCGGCTTGCGCGGCGACAAATTGCGATTTGGCCAGCGTCGAGATCAGCAGCCCCATGCCGAGCGCCGTGAGCAGGAATAACGACGACGCGCCGAACAGCACCCATAGCGAGCCGCGCATCGGCACGGCGAATTGCCAGACCGCCATGCACAGCGACAGCACCATGCCGCTCATGCCCAACAGAAAATAGGGCGCGGTCTTGCCGAGCAGCACTTCGTGAATGCCGGTGGGCGTGACCATCAGAGCCTCCATGGTGCCGCGTTCCCATTCGCGGGCCATGACCAGCGCCGTCAGCAGCGCCCCAATCAAGGTCATGATCAGAGCGATCAGTCCCGGTACGATAAAGTGCCGGCTGTGCAAGTTGGCGTTGAACCAGACTCGCTGTTCCAACTCGACCGGAACGGCGATCGAGACCGACTGCTGCCGGGCTCGGTCGGCCAGCCAACTGCCCCAGACCCCTTCGACATAACCGGTGATCATCCGCGCGTTGTTGGCGTCCATGCCATTGACGATCACCTGGATCGGCGCCCCGCGTGGACGGCGCAGCCGCTCGGCGAAGTTCTCCCGCACGCGCACGATGGCGTCGAGGCGTCCTTGCAGCAGGGCCTGCTGCGCCTCTCGCATGCCATGGACGCGCGTGACGTCGAAATATCGCGAGCCCTCGAAGGCCGCGGCCAGGGCCGCCGTATCGGCGTTCAAGCGTTCGACCACCAGCGCAATCGGTACGTGCTCGGCGTCGAGCGACACGCCGTAGCCGAACAGCACCAGCAGGATAACCGGCAACACGAAGGCGATTGCCAGGCTGCTGGGATCGCGCAGGATCTGCAGGAACTCTTTCCGCATCAGGCCCCGCAGACGCATCATCGAGCCGCCGCGCCGGCCGTCCGCACTCGCGATCCCGTTGACTGCCGTCAGCGCGGCCGCAGGCTGCCGGCCGGCGGCGGAAGGGGCTTCCGGCGTTTCTGCTTCCCCCTGCCGATTCTCGATCAGATGGATAAAGGCGTCTTCCATCGTCGGTTCGGGACAGTCGGCCGTGGCCGCGCGGTCCTTGATCTCGCGCGGCGCACCCAACGCCAGGATTTCGCCGGCGGCCATGATCGCAGCCCGGTCGCAGTACTCGACCTCTTCCATAAAGTGCGTGGTGACCAGCACCGTCACGCCTGAGGCGGCCAGGGCGTTGATCTGCGCCCAGAACTCGCGCCGTGCCAGCGGGTCGACGCCGGAAGTCGGTTCATCGAGAAACAGAATATCGGGCTCGTGCATCAACGAGCAGGCCAGCGCCAAACGCTGCTTGTAGCCCAGCGGCAACGAAGCGCTGTCGGCCGCCGCCGCCGCGTCCAGCTCGAATTCCTCCAGCGCCCACGCGATGCGCTCCGCGCGGCGCGACCCGCTCAATCCGTAGGCGCGGGCGAAGAACTGCAGGTTTTGCTCGACGCTCAGATTGCCGTACAGCGAGAACTTCTGAGACATGTAGCCGATTCTCGCCCTGGCCCGCGCCGCCGCGCGGCGCAGATCGACGCCCGCCACGCGCAGCTCGCCGGCGCTGGGCGGCAGCAGCCCGCACAACATGCGAAAGGTCGTCGTCTTGCCGGCGCCATTGGCGCCCAGCAGCCCGAAGACCTCGCCCTGAGCGACATTGAAGGCCACGTCTTTGACAGCGTAGAAATCACCGAACTTCCGTTGCAGGCCTTGAACGTCGATCATCGGGCCGTCGCGCCCGTGGCGATGCGAAGAGGCGGCAGACATGCTGCGCCGCTCGCTCGCTTCAGCGGCCGCCCCGCGATGCTCCTTGAGCCTCGCAATGAATGCGTCCTCAAAGCGAGGCGGCGCTGCAGTCACGCTCGCGTCGCTCAAATCGCTGGTCAACGGCGTCATGTCGGTCGTCGCCGACTCGGTCACCACGCGCACCCCGTCGCCCCGGACCACCGCGTCCGTCACGCCTGGACGGCCGGCAAGTCGGCTTTCCAGCTCGCGCGTTTTCATGCCGGGGACCGAGACCGTATAGCTGCGTCCTTGCATCGACTCGCTGAACTCTTGCGGCGCCCCTTGCGCGATCAATTTGCCGTCGTCGAGCATGATGACGTGGCGGCAGCGTGCGGCTTCGTCCAGATACGCCGTGCTCATCAGCACCGCCGTTCGCTGTTCGCGCACGAAGCGGTCGACGATCTGCCACAACTCGCGGCGCGACACCGGATCGACGCCCACGGTCGGTTCATCGAGCAACAACAACGGCGGCGGGCGGATCAGCGTGCAGGCCAATCCCAGTTTTTGCTTCATGCCGCCCGACAGCCGCCCCGCCAGGCGGCGGAGAAACGGGGCCAGCCCGGTCATGTGCATCAACTCATCGTACCGCGCTGCGCGCGCGGCGTGCGGAACGCCTTGCAAGTCGGCGTAGAGATTCAGGTTCTCCTGCACGGAAAGGTCGTCGTACAGCCCGAACCGTTGCGGCATGTAGCCGATCGAGGCTTGCACCACGAGCGGTTCCTGCACGACGTCATGGCCCAGGACGGAGATCTGGCCCGCGTCCGGCAGGAGCAATCCGGCGGCCAAGCGCATCAGCGTGGTCTTGCCCGCGCCGTCGGGGCCGATCAGGCCGGTGATCTGGCCGCGGCGGATCTCCAGGCTCACGCCGGCCAGGGCTTCCGTCGTGCGCCGCCTGGTCGCGAAGCGCTTGCTGACCTCGCGCATTTCCAGCACGACGCCTTGGTCGGCTTCGGCGCGATCGGCGGCGGACGGCTCAGGCTCGCGCTCAGACATGGCGAAGTTCGTTCGAATGAAAGGACGACTTCAACGGGCCGAGTCCGCTTGCGGTTCCCGGTCGCTCTTGGTCGGTGAATTCAGCGGCACATGGACCGTGGCGGGCATTCCCAGCCGCAACTCGCCTTGCGGGTTGTGGACGAATACGCGGACTTCGTAAACCAGTTGCGTACGGATATCGGGCGTTTCCACCGGTTTAGGCGTGAACTCGGCCGAGGGCGAGATGAAGCCGATCCAGCCTTCATAGCTCTTGCCCGGAAAGGTGTCGGCGGTCACCTTGGCTCGCATACCATGTCGGATCTTGCCCAATTGCGGTTCGGGCACATAGGCTCGAACCCAGATTGGGTCGACCAGCGCCATCGTGAACACGGGCTTTTGGGGAGACGCCATGTCGCCCGGCTCCAGCAAGCGGTTTTCGATGACGCCCGCCGCGGGGGCGTGCAGGCTGGCGTCCTTCAAATCGTGCTTGGCCTGCGCCAACTCGGCCTGGTAGCGCTTGTACGCCGCCTTGGCTTCGGCGATGTCTTCCTTTCGCGGACCCGCGACCGCCAGGTCGAGGGCGGCTTGCGCCGCCTTAGCTTGAGCGGCGGCCGCGTCGTAACTCCCTTTCGCGTCGTCAAGCTGTTGCCGGCTCGCCGATTTGGGCGCCAGTTTCTCGATCCGTTCATACGTCTGTCGCGCGTCGTTCTCCGTGGCTGCAGCAGCTTCCAGGTCGGCTCTGGCTTTGCGGATCTCCTCGGGGCGCGTACCGGCTTCCAGTCGGGCGACGACTTGCCCTTGCGTCTCGAGCGCCGCCTCGGCGCGGGCCACTGCCAGTTCGAACCGCTCACGTTCCAGACGGGCCAAGAGCTGCCCCTTCTCGACACGATCCCCTTCTTCAACCAGCACCTCGGCAATCCGATCGCTGGCGTTGATGGCCAACTCGACTTCGCGAATGTCGACGTTGCCGTAGAGCGTCAATTCGTGCTGATTAGCGGGCGGCTGCAGCCAGTTCCACACGTAATAACCGCCGACGGCGGCGCCGGCGAGTAACAGCACAAGCAACACACTGCCCACCCGCGCTTTGGTCATCTGCGTCTCCAGCTCAATTTCGATGCCTTCTCTGCGGCGAGCATAGAGCAGAAATGGGCACGAGCACAAGGCGTGCAATTAACCGCGACGACCGCCCGCCGCAAATCGGCCCTCGGTGCGCAACTCTCGCCGCGTCCGCCCTGGCCGAACAGGCGAGTACAAATTCCGCCCCAGCCGGTGAAAGCGTCGAGCCGCAACCTGCTCAGGCTGCGGTAGGTTCCGTCGGAGTCGAGGAGAACTTCAGAAACATTTTGAAAATGGAGCGGGCTAAGGCAGACGCTTCCTCCTCGTTCATGGACTGGATCTTCTTCGCGGCGCGCTCGCCGTATCCGTACGGCATTTCGGCGTCGCTGATCGCGTTGCGAAGCTGACAGAACTCTTCGAGCAGATCAGGCGGCAAATCCTCTTGGGCGTTGACGCGGCTGAGCTGGCTGGCGTAAGCCGTCAGCAGGCGTTGCTTGATTCTCTCCTTCTCATCCGCCAGGATTCCCACCGCGCGCGTCAGCCGCTCTCGCCCGTCGTTGAGTGCCATGACCGTTTCTCCCTCTGCGAATTTACGCCGATGAATGTTTGATTGTCCGGACTCGCGAGCGAGTTCATTTGCCAGCCGTCGACGAAGCGGCGGCTGGAACTTGCCGCGGAAACACCTCGGGCGACTCTGAGCTCGTGCGAGCGTGCAGATGCACTTCCAGGGCGTCTGTCTCTTTGAGCATCTTTTCGGCGTCCCTCAATTGCAGAGGGCTGCCGCCCGCCATCACCAGGGCTTTTCCCTCCTTAACGGCCTGCTCATAGCGTTGGATATGTTGCTGGTGGACGCCCCAGCCGGCCATGCAGCCCAGGAACGCGCCTACGATCCCGGCGGTCAAGCCGCCCGCAACCGGTCCGGCCAGGAATACGGCCCCGACTTCGGATACCACGATGGCGCCAATGCCGACGAGTACTCCCAACACGCCCCCTAATCCCGCTCCCAGGGCCGCATCAAAAACGGAGTCGTCATCCATTGCGAGTCGTTCGGTGAGTTCGGGTTTGTCGAACGAACCGGCGGCGATCAGCGACACCTGGCCGGTGGGAAAATCTCCCCGCTTGAGGATCAAGATCGCCTGTTCCGCTTTCTCAAGCGTGTCATACACGCCCACAACGCATTCGTCGTTCATCGTTGCAGTTCCTTTTCAGTTCGAAGCTGGATCAGCGGGGGCTTTTCCTGCGTGATACCACGCCCCCAGAAAAGAACAGCTACGCCGACCAGGTATTAGGCGTGCAAGACGTGTGCCGTTCGACAGTCCAACGAGGCAAAACGGTCCCAACTCAGATGACTTATCTCTCCAGATGCCGTTTGACAAATCGTGCGACGCAAATTCAATTCTCCGCATCGCTTACGCTTCGCGCCGGATGCCAATTTGATGAATCATTCGGGCTCATGCATGTGTCGATCGGCAAGGCGTACCACAGGGCGCGCATGGGCGCGATAGGGAACCACATCGCGGAATCACTTGCGGACGATGACGCGATCTCCTTCGCGAAGTTCCGAACTGGGGCGAAATACGACCTCATCGGCCGTTGTCAGGCCGCCGAGAATCTCCGTGTCGATGCCGTTATCAGCGCCGACGTGCACGTCGACTTTGCAGAGTCGTCCCTCGTGCACGACGAACACGGCGGCCTTTCCCTTCTGCGTTCGCTCAATCAAGCATTGCGACGACAACAGCAGCGTGTCGGGGATGTCCTGCAAGTGCAGCGTGGCCCTGCCGTACATACCGACTCGTAACTCGTCGTCCTTGTTGTCCAGGTCGATTTCCGCCCGCATGGTACGGGACTCAGCCGATTCGAACTTCGCGATGCGGGAGATCTTGGCTTTGAAGCGACGTCCTGGCAAGGCGTCAATTTGAACCACGGCGGGATCGCCGGGATTGGCGTAAGGAACATCCCGGTCTGGCACCTGGACCACGGCGCGCAGGCGGTCGGTCGCGTGCAGCGACAGCAGCGGAAGAAGAGCCTGGTTTTCGGCGGCGCGAATGAAATCGCCGGCGAAGAAGTTGCGTTCGGTGATCGCGCCGGAAAACGGCGCGCGGATCGTAGCGTAATCCAGCATCACTTCGGATCGCTCCCACGTCGCCCGGCAGACCTTGACGTTCGCCTCGGCGTCTTTAACATCCGCGGCGGCTACCTGGATTTTGGCTTCCGTCGCGGCCAGGTCGGCCTCGGCGCTGCGGATGGCCGCTTTGGCCGCATCGACCGCGGCGATCGACGCCTGGTATTCTTCCTGTTTTTCATCGACGACCTGCTGTTCGATGGCGCGCTCTCCCGCAAGCTTTTTGAGTCGCTCGTAGATCTGTTTCCGGAAGACCAGAATGGCCTGCGCGTCTTCCAGGCTGGCCCGGTCCTTAGACAACCTTGCATCTGCCGCCAGCCGATCGGCCTCGGCGCTGGCCAGTCGGGCCTTGGCTTGCAGCACCTTGCTTTCCGCCTGTTCGAAGGCGGCGGCATTGTGCTCGACTTCCTTGGCTAATTCCGGGACGTCAAGCACGGCCAGTACGTCGCCGGCTTTGACCTCGTCGCCAATGTCGACGTTGAGCTGCTTGAGGTATCCCGAAACCTTGGCGAACAGTCGCGCGGATTGGTCGGCAATCAACGAACCGGGGACAGTCGTCGTCCGTTCGATGGCGCCTTTGCGGGCGTGAACGACATCGACCTCGCGCCCCATGGGCCGGCCTGCAATGACGCAACGCTGCCCGAAGCAGGCCAGGGCGACGGCCAGTGTCGCAGTTTTCAGAAACTTCGATTTCGACATCGCCTGGTCCTCCGTTTTTTATACTCGCGCCTTTCCGTCACGGTCCGAGCGCCGATGCGCTAGATCAAAGGGGGCACTTGAAATCAGCCGGCTTGACGGCCAGCATCGAGCAGCCGGCCTGAACCAACAACCGTTCCGCCGTGTTGCCGATGAACACTCCGGGAATGCCGCCGCGGGCCATGGTTCCCATCACCAGCAGATCGATCTGCCGGTTCTTCACGAGTTCCAGCAGGTACACGTCAGCGTGTCCGACGCCTTCGATCACTTCCGGCTTGACGTGAGCGGGCGCTTGCCCCCCGGCGGCTCTGGCAACCTGCTGCTCCAATCGCGTCCTCGCGTCGGCCAAGGCCCGAGCGTGGTGCTTTTCCTCCTGCCTGGCTTCGAGCAAGCCGGCGTCCCACAGCCGGGCGAACGGCGAGACGAACACATGCACGAGGTCGACGCTCGCGCCGGCCAACGAACCAATTTGGATAGCCAGCCGCAGAGCGGCGTCGCTGACGGAGCTCAAATCGCTGGCGACCAGCAACCGCTGCGGCGCCGGCTGGGCCGCGGGCTTGGCGACCCACACCGGCGCGGGGCAGTTGTGCAACAGCTTCATCGCCGTGCTGCCAAAGAGAAACTGCCCTACTGCGCCCATCCCTCGCGTGCCGACGATCGCCAGGTCATAGGCGCCGCGAACGGCCTCGTGCGTTAATTCGACCCAACCTTTGCCGGACACCAGGCGGCTCTGGGCCTTCACCCCTGCTTGGCCTGCCCGCTCGACCAGCTCGCGCAGCGCAGTCTCGCCGAAGTCTTCAATCCGTTTCGCCAGTTCTTCGCCGGCAACGGAAGCTTGCAGTTCCGTCTCGGCCGTTTCGACCGCAGCCAGGAAGGTCACTTCGGCGCCGGCCTTGCCGCCGAGCCATAGCGCCTGCTTGATCGCCTGCTCGACCGGAGGAGAAAACCGCGAGTCTCTCTCCTGAACGGCCTGCAACAGATCGACTCCCACCAAGATTTTCTTCACGTCCGACATGGCGGCCGCTCCTTTCTAACGATTGAGTGATAGATGCCAAGGCGTTTCTGTTGCGCCGCTGCGTTGTCGACGCCGTGACTTGTCTGACTTGGCGTTCATGTGAGCTGCTCCTTTTCGCCTAATTGTTCGAATGGATTGTCGCCGCGGAGCTCGCCTCGCTCGCCCATCGCGAGCGAATAAATCACCGGAACCATGCCGAGCGTAGTAACAAGCCCGGCGAGCAGCCCGCCGATCACAGCTCGTCCCAGCGGAGCGTTGGCTTCGCTTCCTCGTTCGACGGCCATCGCCATGGGCAGCAAAGCGAAGAACGCGGCCAGCGCCGTCATGACCACCGGCCGGGCCCGGATCGCCGCGGCGCGGCAGACCGCCTCAGTCGCCCCCAGCCCTTCCTCTTTGCGCATCTTCTGCGCGAAATCGATCAGCAGCACCGTGTTGGAGACGACAATCCCCACCATGAAAATAATGCCCAGCAGCGATTGCACGTTAATCGCCGTGCCCGTCGCGTAAAGCATCAGCACCACGCCCACGACTCCCAGCGGCACCGCCGACAAGATGACCAGCGGAGCGACGTACGAATCGAGCAGCGCCACAAGCAGGAAGTAGATCAGTAGCGTAGCCAGGATCATGCCGAAGCCCGACTTGCGAAACGCGTCTTGCATGCGCGAGTACTCGCCGCTGAGCGTCATTTGCCCGCCTTGCACCAGTTGCTTTGAGCCGGGAACGTAAGGGACCCACTCGCCGCGGGTTTGCTCCTGGCCGAAGCGGTCGACGATCTTGCGGACGTCGTCGGCGACATGACCCAAATCGCGACCGTCAACGCCCATGGCCAGATCGATCGTCGGCTGCAGGTTGCTGTGCGTCGCCTCTGCCGGCACGTAGGTTTGCTCAATGGAAACCACGTTCGACAGCGGAATCGCGATCTTCTGTAAGGGGCTGGTGATCGGGATATCAAATAGCGTATCGATCGATACGATGTCTTCTTCCGGGTACTGCACGCCCACGTAGTACTGGTTATGGCTGATCGGATCGATCCAGAAGTTGCGCTTGTTGAACTGGATGCTTGAGTTCAACGCGGCGATGACGTTCTGAATTACGTTTAACTGGGTCAGCCCCAGTTCGGCCGCTTTTGCGCGGTCGACGTTGATCAGGAATTGCGGATAGTCGAGCCGCTGCACGATGCGGCAATCGACGACGCCCGGCACGTGCGAGACCTCCGCTTGTACGGCCTTAGCCAGACGGTCCGCGTCTTCGATGTCGTGGGCCGTAAAGCGAATGTTGAGTGGCGTGGAACGGCCTTCGTTCAAGGCGCCGCGGATCATGCCGCCGGCGTCGAACGCGAACTCCATCTCGTTGAATCTCGAGTCTTTCGCCAGCCCCTCGCGCAGCAGTCGCACGCATTGTTGCGCCGAACGGCTGCGCTCCGCTTGCAGTTGCACTTTGATGACCGCATCCATCGGGCCCGAGTTGGACGTGTAGGCGGCCGACCAGTCGGGCGTTACGCCCAACTCGCTGATAATCATTTGCAGATCGTCGCCCAGGTTGACGCGAATGAATTGCTCGACCTCGCCGATCGTCGCTTCGGTGACCTCGATCCGCGTGCCGGAGGCGCCCCGCGCGGTAATTTCAAATGCGCCGGCGTCGACTTCCGGGAAGAATTCCCGCCGCAACTGGCTGCCGACGCCGACCACCACGCCGATGAACGCCGCCGCCGCGACAAAAACGACCAGCAGCCGGCGCCGCAGCAGGCGTTCAAGCATCCGCACGTACCAGGCCGTCGCGCTTTCGACGATCGCTTCCCAACGGGCGAAGCCTCGGCCGAACAGACCGCGCCGCTCCTCCTGCCCGTTCTCCTCGCCAACCGGCGCAGGCGACTTCAGCCACGTCGCACAGCGGGCCGGAACGAACGACCGCGACAATAAATAGGCCGAAATCATGGCGAACGCCACGGCCAGCGCCATCGGTTTGAAGAGAAACTGCCCGCTGCCCGGCGCCAGCGCCAAGGGGGCGAGCACCAGCAACGTACTGAGGCTGGCCGCCAGTTCCGGCATGGCCACCTCGCTCGCGCCGAGGAACGCCGCTTCCGTGCGCTCGACGCCCTGGCTCAGGTGCCGGTGCGTATTCTCGAGGCAGATAATCGCGCTGTCCACCATCGGGCCGATGGCCAGCGACAGCCCGGCCAGCGTCATCACGTTGATCGTGTTGCTGCTGTAGTACAGGCAGGCGATCGCCGCCAGAACCGAGATGGGAATGGTCATTACCGCGATAGCGGTCATCCGCCACTCGCCGAGGAACAGCAGGATCACCAGCGAGCAGAGCACCGCGCCGAGCACGCCCTCTTGGATCAAACTACGGATCGAGTGCCGCACGTAGATGGACTGGTCCATCACCAGGTGCAGATCGACGTCCGGGCGCGTGAGCCTCGCTTGAATGTCAGGCAAACGCATGCTCAAGGTATCGACGACGTCCAGCGTGCTGGCGCCAAGCTGGCGATAAACCGGTATGTAGACCTGGCGGCGACCGTTCACTCGCACCACGTTGGTCTGAATGAAGCTCGCATCTCGCGGCGTCGCCACGTCGCGAAGGAAAGCCGAGTTGCCGGGCTCTGTCCGCAAAGGGATCTCGCCCATCTGCTCGACTTCCTGGAACATCGAGTTCGAATCGATGGCATAGTCCTTGTCGCCGAGCTTGACGCTGCCGGTCGGCAGGAAGGCGTTGTAGGCATCGAGCGCTTGCATCACGTCGAGCGGCGACAGGTTCCTCGCTTCCAGTGAGATCCGATCCAGGTACGCCAGCACGGCACGAATGCGTCCGCCATACACGACCGGCGCCGCCGCGCCTTGCACGCCCATCACCATGTTGCGGACTTCGTACCGGCCGACGTCGTAGAGAATCGCCTCGGTCTCCGACTTGCTGTCGAGCGCCACCAGGCAGGTGGGCACGGTGCCGGTGGGGTCGAACGGCAGAATCACCGGCGGCAGCGTGCCGGGCGGAAGATTGGGAATGGCGGCCGAGGCCAGCGAGTTGACTTGCGTCAGCGCCCCGTTCGGGTCGATGTCTTCGAAAAAGTAATTGCGGATGATGCTCGCCCCGACGATCGAGCGCGATTCCTGCCGCACCGTGCCCGCCGCCTGCCCGGTCCAGCGCTCCATGCGGTTGGTAATGTCCTTCTCGACGCTGCTGGCCGGCATGCCGCCGTAAAAGGTCAGCACCTGCACGGCGGGGCTCTTGAAGACCGGCAGAATGTCGACCGGAACCAGCGTCGCCGCCAGCGCCCCGACGATGATCACCGTTAGCACGGCCACCGTCACAGTGCGCGAGTGAGCCAGGGCTGCTTGAATTAAAGCGTTCATTGAGCGGCCCTCCCTGGCGCTGGTTTCACGGAACCGCGCACCTTCCGACAATCGGACGGCGACGGACGGAATCGATCGCTTGCCGCCGGTCTCTTGCTTTGCGTTCCTCGGCCGGCATGCGTTGACGGGTCAAACCCGATGTCGCCGCGGGTCGGGTCGCCTGCGGCCCGGAAACCATCCACGACTGAATCAGCGGTACAGAAGCCTCGCCTTTGCTCCCGAAATTCCTTGTACGTTGCCATTTTCGATCTTCAGCTCCGCGAGCAGCGAGCGGGCGCCAACGCGACGCCGCCCTGTATCGCTGAACTGCGAGATGCAACGGTCATACCGGGAGCACGAGAATCTCCGTCGTTGCTGCACACGCTGCACAACCGTTCGTTGCGCGATCCGTCATGACACAATGAGCGGGCCTTTTCCGTGCTTCTCGGCGCGCGGCGCGCTGAATCGCACGTGTGCCCTGCATTCCGCTCGCACTTAAGCCCTTTCAAACACAAGGCATATCTTTTGCATGGTGACGCAAAGAGAGGCAAGAGTGGAGCGCGGTCCCATCCGCTCCAGCGTGACATTCCCAAAAATCCAGAAAGCGATAACGGCGGCTGGCTGCTGAACCGGCGCGTGAACGACACTGAGGAGAAGTACGATGACGGCCAAACCGAAAATTGTTGTGCTGGGCGGCGGCTTTGGCGGGCTGGAAGCTGCGTTTTACTTGCGCCATAAATTGGGAGATCGGGCCGAGATGTCGCTCGTGACCGATCAACCCTACTTTTTGTTCAAGCCGAATACGATTTACATCCCCTTTGGGGCCGACCCGGAACGCTTCAAAATCGGCTTGGATCGTCCCACGCAGCGCAAAAATATCCGCCTGGTTCAAAGCCGCGTTCAAGAGATTACACCGCAAAACAAGACCATTCTGGCCGGTGATCAGAAAATCAATTACGACTACCTGGTCGTAGCGACGGGCGCGGCCATGCGGCCCGACGAGATTCCCGGCCTGAAGGAGCACGCGCTGACGTTGTGGACTCCGGAGGAAATGCTCCGCCTGCGAGACGCATTGCAGCAGACCGTGGCCAAAGCCCGTGAGAACCAGCGGCAGCGAGTCGTGTTTCTCGTGCCGCCGAACAACAAGTGCTCCGGCCCGTTGTACGAACTGGTCATGATGACCGACACCTGGCTCCGCGAGCAGAAGTGCCGCGATGCGATCGATCTGATTTGGGCCACCAAGGAAGATAGCTACATCCAGGCCTTCGGGCCGCGGCTCAACACGGTGGTAACGCAGGAATTCGAAGAGCGGAACGTCACAGGGCACAAAGGCTTTGTCGTCACGTCCATCGAGCCTGACCAGGTGAACTTCCAGAACGGCGAACGGCTCGGCTATGACTTGCTGGTAAGCTTTCCGCCGTACATCGCCGGCAACCGCTACCCGAGTCTTCCGTCCGACGACCGCGGTTTCATCAAGGTGGCGCCGGACAGCCGCCGCGTGAAAGGTTTTGAAGAGGTGTTCACCGTCGGCGATGCCGCAGACTTTCCCATCAAGCAGGCGTTTTTGGCGCTGCTACAAGCGGACGCCGCGGCGGATCATCTGGCTGCGGAGATCCTGGGCGTCAAACCGCAAGTCGATTTTGAGCCGATGAGCATGTGCGTGATGGAGGAATTCAACCGGGCCACCTTCGCCCAGGTGCCGCTGAAGTATACCGGCGACCTGCAGAACCCAGTCGAAGTGGAGACGGAAGACGCTGAGCACTACAAGGTGGGCGTCTCTCCGCTTTGGCGGCTTGGCAAGAAGGTGCTGGGCATCTACCTGCCGTGGAGATTCGGTCATGGCGAACCGTTCCACGCCGGCTTTGCCTGGGACGCAATGGATCTGGGCTTGAAGGTGATGGCGCGCGTGTTGGCGCGTTGAGAAATCCCGCTCAGTCGTCAATGGCCGTATCCGGCAGAGCGGCGGCAAGGGCCTCGCGCGCGGCGTCGCTCAAGTCCGGCGTGTGCGAGACTCCAAGCCAACGCAGTTGCTGCATGCGGCTCAACACGCCAAGGGCCGAGTCCGTCAGCGGAGTTTCGTTCAAGTTCAGCATGTCGAGCGCGGGCAGACGCGTGAGCGGCTCCAGGTTCTCGCCGGTCACTTGCGTGCTGCTCAGATCGATGCCTTCCAACTCGCTGAGGTTTACCAAACTGGCGAGACCGGCGTCAGTAACCTTCGCCCCATGGAGTTGAAGCCGGCGCAACGCCCGGCAATCCGACAAATAGGCCAGGCCGCGATCGGTGAGTCTGGCGCCGTTGAGATTCAGCGTGGCCAGATGCCGCAACTGCCGCAAGTGCGAAGCGCCTTCGTCGTCGACTGCTTTCCAGGCCAGATCGACGTGTTCGACCCAGCGCAACGATTCCAGCGGCGCCAGGTCGGCGGCCCGGATCGGATCATTGTTCCAAGCCACCTTGGTCACGCGCGTCGCCGCCTTATCGCCGAACAATTTCTCGCCCGCCCAGGCCAGCAACCCGTCGGCGCCCTGCGCTTCGAACGTGAGCAGCGCTCCGGCTCTTTCCAGACTCTCAACGGCGAGCAGTTGCTTTCGCAGACGAAACAGGGGCACGCCGATCACGCTGATCAAGACTGCGGCCGCTGCCGTGAGCAGCAACACCGTACGCATGCTGAATTGCAGCCAGCGGCGCAGCCGCCGCGCGGGCAAGGCAGGCGAAGCTTCCGCTGACGTCGAAGCAACGGCTTCGGCGTGCGGCTTGCGAACGGCTCTTGCTTCATTCGCCATGGCTTCGCCCTCTTGAATCCAAACCACGCACAGCATGGCAATGGATGAGCTTCTTTTCCTCGCCTAGAGGCTACCGCGCGAGAACTGCGCCAGTCAAACTCGCGGCGCCGCTGTCGGTTCCTGATTGTGAGCGCACGGGCAGTTCCGCGGGCGCGAGCCGCCACGCGTCGGCGTGCAAGCGCTCGGCAACTTGCTTGCTCATGCTTGGGATGAACGTTTGGCGGCCGCCCGAAATTGCCTGACGTAAAGCGCCTTGCTATCGCGAAGATTAACGATCGTTCATCTACGACGACGATTTTAGCTGCCAAACGACGAACAGGGGTGGTCCGTGATCAATGGCGCCGCTACCATGCCGTGGCGATGGAACACCGGCGACTCGTGCGGCGCAGCGAACTCGACGCACGATGCCGAGTCTGGAGAGAGAGGAGAGCCCATGCACCGCATGCTGACGCGCCTATCGAACGTCTCGCGTTTCGTCCATCACCACTTGATCTGGTTTCTGTTGGGATCGTATGCGATTGCGGCCATCGCGCCGGCGCCCGGTTTGTGGATCAAGAACGTGTCGTTTGGACAGGCAGGCCTCATGGGGCAGCATGTCAACTTGTCATTGCCGCTCGTGCTGTTGTCGTGTTTGCTCCTCAACGCCGGTCTGGGCGTCGATCTCGCGCAAATCGGCGGCATGTTGCGGGGCTGGCGAGTGCTGGCGCTGGGCGCCGCCGCCAATCTGTTCGTGCCGATTGCGTTCATCTTCCTTGTCACGCAGATCATGCGTCTCTGGCATAACCCGGACGAAGTTCAAAACATTCTCGTCGGGTTGGCTCTGGTGGCCTCGATGCCGATCGCCGGCTCGTCAGCCGCCTGGTCGCAAAACGCAAACGGCAGCCTGGCGCTCAGCCTCGGGCTTGTGCTGGCCACTACGCTGCTCAGCCCTTTGACTACGCCGTTAGCGCTGCACTCGGTGGGGTTAATGACGAACGGCGATTATTCACAGGACTTGCACGAGTTGGCGAGCCAAGGCGCCGGCGCCTTTCTAGCCGTGGCTGTGTTCTTGCCGTCCGTACTGGGAATCGGCATACGAGCGAGTTTTGGCGCTCAGCGCGTCAACGCCGTCAGGCCGCACCTGAAACTGATAAATTCCGCTATTCTATTAGCGCTGAATTACTCGAACGCGTCGATCTCGCTGCCCCAGGCGATCGCCAACCCTGATTGGGATTTTGTCGCGGCGATTCTCGTAATCACGCTGTCGCTGTGCGCGACGGCCTTCGGATCGGGTTGGCTTGTCGCGCAGTCGCTGAAAGTCGACGCCTCGGCACGCACGGCGCTGATGTTCGGCCTGGGCATGAACAACAACGGATCGGGATTGGTGCTGGCCACAATGGCGCTGGCCGATCATCCGCGCGTGATGCTGCCGATCATCTTCTACAACCTCGTTCAGCATCTCGTAGCCGGTTGGGTTGATCGCGCGATCTCGCGGCCCGGCCGCCTGCAGACTGAACCGGAACCGGCGGCAAGCGAGTATCAACTGGAGCTTGCCGCTCCGCGTTCGGTTTGAGAAGCGGGCTTGAGGCGGTCCTGCCCAGACTTAACGCGCCGCCCGCGGAAAGAGGTGCTAGCACCCTGCAAGCTCGCTGAGGCGGCGTGGTTAAAGACGTCTGGTCGGTTAGGGATTGAAACGCTACTATGCCGCCGCTCAGCAAAAGCCATCGTTCGTGCGATGCAGCGAACGGGCCACTTCTTGCCTAGCCGGCGCCCCTGACATGAACGCCTACGGGAAGCCCGATGACTCCGTCGCTGCTGCCGCGTCAGGGCCATCAGTCAGCGATGTCGGTCCGTGCGTACGACCTGCCGGACCTGAGGCCGAGGCCGGAAAGCCCGCTCACGGCTCTGAACCCGAGCCACGTGTTCCTGGGCCCGGCGCCTGCTGGGTCGCGGCCGCCGACGAAGAATTAGAGCCGGAACATGACGCGGCGGCCCTCGCTCGAGAAGCCCGGTTAATGCGTCTGATGAGCCTGGCTTGTTATGGGACAATTCTTATTGCTGCGATACTCTGGCTGCTGGCAACCGCCCTTCCACCGCCGGATTTGCCGCCGCGCCTGGCGCCCGTTCCCCGTCCTGCGCGCGGCGCCTTACACGCGCGTCCCGGCTGCATCCGGTCTTTGAAAGACAATAAGTTATATGGCCGCGCGATCGTGTATGATCATGATGGGCGTGCGGTATTCCGCCGCGTAACGCCTGAACAAAGCCTGGACGCGCCTCCAGAATGGGTATCGACCGCCGGGGCGCCTCTGCAACGCCGCTGATGGATCGATTGGTGGCGCTGCCAGGCCCAACCAAACCAGCGGGGTAACTCAATGGCAGACGCGCAACACGGCTCGGCCCCAACGTTGATTGCGATCGGCTGGTCGCTGCTTGTAGCCTTGGGCGGCGGGTTTGCCTGCGGCTGGTGTATCAGCGAACTTGGCACTACCGGAGCCGTTTTTCTCGCCGCGTGCGGCGGTTTGGCTGGCTTTGTGTCGCGGAAAATCACTCGCCGCGCGAACACGCTCGCCGGCATCTGCCAGGCAGTTGCAATCTGCGTTGCATTCGGCATCGCAGAAACATGCTGGCTGCACTGGAATACGCGCAACGGCCAGCCCAGTTGGTGGGCGGCGATTCGAGTCTGGCCCATATTTCTGCGCGAATACACGATCGCTGCAGGCTTCGCCGCCGCATCTGCGGCCTATGGCGCCTGGTGGGCCTACAGCCTGGCGACCGCTCCGGACGTTCGAGCAAGCAAGACCGCCGAAGAGAAAAAGGGGACGCAGCTCTTTATATATATGATTCGTTGCCTCCTCTTTTGGCAGACGCTTAACCGCTCGTCTCCTTCTTCCGTGGCCGTCCGCGCGGACGCAACGTCCACTCCAATCCCAGACGCTTGGTCGTGCGGAGGCGCCATGGGCTCGTTCCATACGGACTGCCGCGACGCACGCAGTCCCGCACGGCCTTCAACTCCGCCTCTGTCTGCGGACGGTTTACCAACCGCAGCCAGTCCTTCGGTTCCGGTAGCGGCCAGCGATGCAGCAGTTCCAAGGTTTCCGGGTCGCCATGCACCCGGCGCCACAGGCTGGACCACCGCCAGTCCTCGGCGCGCTTCACCAGGTTTGCCCGCAACGCGTTGCGCTCGACGTAGCGGAGCAGCGTATAAAAATGGGCGTCGGTTTCCACGGGGAACGACTTGAAGCGCCCTTGGTACAGGTGTCCGGTACCGGACGTGCCGTAGCGGGCGTGCCAGCGCATGACGTGCGTGTGGGTCAGCCAGCGGACGAAGTCCGTCAACTCGCCGTCCTCGCGAGGCCAGATCACCATGTGCCAGTGATTAGGCATCACCAGGTAGCTCAGCAGGCGCGTTCGATGTTTTTCCATCGCTTCGGCCAGAACGCGTTCAAAAGCCGCGTAGTCCTCGTCCTTCTCAAACAGCGTCAACCGCGCCACTGCGCGGTTGAGTACGTGGTAGACCGTTCCGCCCGGAGTGTTGCGAGGTCGTCGAGGCATGCGGCGAGGATATCAATCTACCGAGCAACCGTCAACAAAAAGAGCTGCGTCCCCTTTTTCCACCCCAGCGACTGCTGCGACTGATCGGTCGCCGCCGGATCGCCTCGGTGGTCTGACGGCGCCGCAAGAGCCATCCTGTCCCGCAAACGTGAATGCCGGCTTGCTCAAGCAGGAAGCAAGTTTCCGCCAACTTCCGACCTGCGTCGCGGCCCAGGCGACCAGGCTTGCGCGCTCGGCGAATTGCGAGAGCCAGCGAAGCGCCGTATCGGGCTCGGGCGGTGCGTCAGGCGCCCTTGGTTGCGGATTTCTCGTCGTCCGACCAGGAAGCGAGGAATTCGCCCAACGAAGGAGCGACCAATCGATACATCCGGCTACAAGGATGCTCGGGGAAGGGGCGATGCTGGCGATCGTCGTCGTCGAAGTCCGCTTCTTCCAGAGACGCGTCGTCGACGGCGAGCTGGATGACTCGATGTTGCCGGTCGGAGCAGTCGACGGAGAGAAACACTTCGTGCCCGCAGTCGATCGCCGGCAGCAAGCAATCCGGCCACGCACCGCCATTGTAATAGTCGTCGCTGGAGAGCAACTCGTACGCGCGTACGAGGTCCCAATCGGGCGCGGCCCCTGGGCTTGGGACGCCAAACAGACCGCTCATGGGACCGAATCCTCCGTTGGCGATCTGCATGTAAAGCTGCTTCATCAAGTCCGGCAGACGGAAACCAATCCGCGACTCCGCCGCCGCGATCTCAACGAGCGTAGCCGGCGGGGGCAAGGAAATGGACTGACCGCCCTGCTGCGCGGCGGTCAGGCGGGCTCGGATGCGATCGATAAGTGCCATGGAACGCTCGCCGCGTAACTTGGTTTGAGGAAGTCTTTGCCTATCGCTGGCATGGCTTGCGTGGCGAACCTCTTCCGGCGGTCTCCGCAACCGCCCGGCATTATCGCTTCTTGTGGACGTCGAAGCCAGCCCGAGGCCCTTCGGCCAGCAGGATGCCGTGTCGTTCCGACAATGAGCCCTTGCGGAAGTGAATCTGCAGGATCGCTATGTTGTAATCGACCAAGGCCCGATAGTAGCCGATTTCGGCATCGACCAGGCGGCGCTGGGCGTCGAGCAGTATGTCGAGCGTCGTCTTGCCGGCATCATAACGCGCCTTGACGGCTTCCACCTGTCTGGCAGCCGCTACGCGACGGTTAAGCGTTGTCTGGCTGACTTGATAGTTGCGGTCGAAGTCGCGAACGGCGTTGGTCAGCACATGAACCGCTTCCAGTTTCAACTCCTGAAGCGAGGCCCCGGATCGGGCCAACGCCGGTTCATCGTTGCGCACGTTCTGCTCAACTACCGCGCGCTGTCGACGGACTTCGATGCTGCGTCTCAACGCTTCGCGTCGGATTTCATCCCAGTCAAAATGCTCCTTCGCCGTGGTCGGCTCGTCGGCGGGCCGAAGCAGGCGGCCGTCGGTCGCGGCTAGCCCCATCATGTAGCGCAGTCGGCTCTCAGCCGTGTAGAGCAATTCGAGCGAGTTCTCTGTCTGCGCGCGAAACAGAAAATACTGCTCGCGCGCTTGGGCTTCTTTCTCGGCTTCGCCTCCTTTGCTGTCCGCGACGTGCAGGGCGTAGACCTTGCGCCACGTTTGCATAGCGCGATCACGGCCGGCCTGCACGACGGCCACGTTGCGGTAGTTGTAATAGAGTTCCCAATAGGCGCGTTCCACGTCGCTGACGATGTTCCGCACGCCGGCTTCAAAATCGACCAATGCGACGTCATCGTTGGTCCGCGCCAGGACGAATCGGACTTTCGCTTCGCGGACGGCCTTGGAATCCTCGGTCGAGACCTTAGCGGCATGGTTCACGCTCGATGGCGCCCCGGCAGCCGTGAAGAGGAGGCCGCCCAGGTTCCGCAGTACTTTGGAGTTCGCCAAGGCGCTCCGCAGGGCCTCTTCCATCGTGAGGTCCCAAGTCTCGTTGGCCTCGGGATCGCTGAGCGCGAGCGGCGGCGCAGAAACGGCGTCGGGCTCCTCCCCTTGCCGTCCGGCTAAATCCAAATCGCTGAGCGGCGCCGCGGGCGGCGACTGCGCCGGTCCCGCCGTCGCCGACTGCGGCGCTTCGGGAGGAGCAGCCTGCAGCATGGCGAGTGGCGCCAGGATGGCGGCCGCAAACGCCGCTCCGAGGCAAACCGCCGGCTTGGTAGGCGTTGCCCGAGGACGGCGGCTGTCGAGAATGCCGCGGACGCGAGTTTCCAGTTCGCGTCGGCGAGCCATCGGCACGGCTGCAAACGCGACAGGCCCGCCGCCAGAGAGAGCAGCTCTCGAGCATAGTCGCTGGCCCGGGCGCCTGAGGACAGCACGATGTCGTCGCAGGCCCGCTCGCGCTCGATCCTCATTTGCCGGGCGGCCAACCAGACGAGCGGATTGAACCAATACACGGCGCAGGCGACGTGGGCGAGCAGTTGCGCAAGCCAGTCCCAGCGGCGGACGTGAGCCAATTCATGCAGCAGCACCAACCGTCGCCGCTTGTCGGGCCAGGCGCCGGCCTCGCAAGGCACCAGCACCACGGGCCGCAGAGCGCCCCAAGTCAACGGCGCCAGCGCCGATTCGGATTGGCGCAGTTGCACCCTGCGGTGCAAGGCCAGTTGCCGGCGCAACTCGGCCAGCAGCGTCAGCCAGCGATGATCGCCGACGACTTGCGAGCGGCGGCGCAGGCCGGCCAGTTGCCACAACCCGACGGCCAACGGAACGAGCGACAGTAATCCGCCCGCGGCCCACAGGACATTTACCCACGACGTCGCAGAGCGCGAAGAGCTGGTTGTTTCCGTAGCGCCGGACGGCGGGTTGTGCGGCGCATTGCGCGGTTCTGCTTCCGAAGCACGAGCAGCGGCGGACGGCAAGACAATCGCCGCGTCGTCGAGCGGCTGGGTTCGTTCGGAGCGCGCGAAGTCGATCTGACGCGTTGCGTGGAGCTCTGCTGGTTTGGCGGTCCACGACGGCAGCCGAGCCACTCGCCAGTTCGGCAGCGCCACGGACAGGAGCGGCAAGAGCAGCAGGCCCGCCACGCTTAGGCGCCATACCAGATGCCGCCAGGCAGCCGAGGACCGGCCCAGCAGCGCGGCAACGCCCGCCGCCAGGAGCACAATAGCCGCGCTCTTGAGCGCCGCGGCCAACAATCCAGAGCCGGAAACGAGCATCAGCAGCGCGGACATGTCAGCGTCCCTCCTTTTGAGCTTGCTGGATGAGTTGCCCCAGCCGCTTGAGTTCTTGATCGGAAAGTTTGGCGTCGGCCCCTTGCAGCAAGGCGGCGACGGCCTTTTCGAGCGACCCTTCGAAAAACGTATCGAGCACGCGACGCAGCGCTGAGCGACCGGCCTGGGCGCGGCGGCGGGTGGGGGCGTAGATATAACGCCCCTTCTCGGAGCGGTGCTTGAGGCGCCCCTTGTCCACGAGGATCGCCAGCAAGGCGCGCACGGCGGAGTAGCTGGGCGGGTCGGGCAGGGCGGCGCGGACGTCGGCCGCCGAGGCCTCGCCCCGCGCGTAAACGATATCCATGATCTGTCGTTCGCGGCGGCTCAGCGAGTCGGGGGGCGTGCGGCTCATAGGTGCTAAAATATTAGCAACATTGTGCCAGGCCGTCCATAGCACGCTGCTAAATATTTAGCATGTCGTAGCAGCGGCAAGAGGTTAGTTTCTGGGAGCCGGCCCGGAGTGCGGCAGAATTCAATCCAGCGGCGGTCGAAAACACAGTCGCACGAGGCGGTCGCGGACCAGCGGCTGCAGCGTCGCCGGCGCGTGCAGGCGGACGATCAAGCGGCAGCAAGGGCATTTGCTTCCCGTGCGTGGCAAGCGTCGCCGACTCCACAAACTACGGCGGAGGACTCAAAACGGGCCCTGGCGCTCACCGCGAATCAGTTTTGAGCGCACGTTGTATTCGACGGGCCATTTGCCTCGCCCGACTCCAGTACGACGTTGTCGAGCCTCAGAATGAAATCGCTCTTTTCCGGTTGGCGAACGTTTTTCAAGAGAGGCGTCAGTTGCTCGCCTTTCCAGACGACGTTGCCACTTCGCCGGACTTCAAAGCGAATGCTATTCATGCGAGACCGTGTCGACCGCCTCGGCCCGGCCGTCCTTTGTCCAGGCAAATACGTTGCGGTGGAATGTTCCCGGCGTCGGATTGGCCCAGTGCAGGATGGAGGATTGGTTCCGCTCGAGCGGAACTGCTCGTTCCCCGGCGCCGCCGAACAACTCGAGTTTGGCGATTTCCTGAGCGATCAACTGCTCGGCTTCTTTGGCATGATTTTCACCGCCCTCCTTTCCTCGTCCGCCAGCGCCGTTGACAAGGAGCAACGCGCGACGCGCTGCGCAATTAGCCAGCCGACGCAAGGAAATCATGGCCGTTCCCCTATGCGATTCGAAATGTGCTTTTGGAACGTCGTGTCTATTACCCCGCCACGAACGTGGGTCAGGCTTTCCAGCCAGTCGCGAATGCCCCGTCAGGCTGGAAAGCCTGACCTACTTGACTAGCTTTGGCGCCGGCGTACAACCCAGAGTAAAGACATTATGTCATAAGCGTCCAGCGACATTGCACCCCCCCCGCAACCGCTTCATTCTTCGCCCGGCAGCCAGAACGGCCCGAAGTTGATGAGCAAGTGCCGGGGCCATTGCGAGGCTGGCTGCGAAAGCATTTCAGCCGCACGCAACCGTCCCCAAAGCTGTAGATCGAAGTCGGGCTGGTCTCGAACGGCCGCCAGCTCCCGCTCGAAGATTTCTTTGGCATGCTCCGGATCGACGATTGCCCAGGCATTGATCCACTCGCCGCGATTGAAATTGGTATATCCGGAGCCGATCAGTTCGTCGAACGGCGCCAAGGATTCGAGCAACTCTCGGCTCGTGTCGGGCGCGGCAAAGGCCAGCACCCAGGCGGTCGCCGCGTTGGCTTCGAGCCGCTGTAGAGGGTCATATTCTTCTTGCTGCGTCGGCCGCAGCGCCAGCACGCGCATCACCACGCTGTGCATGTCGGGATAGCCGATCTGCCTGGCGATTCTCGCCACCCAGGCCGCCAGCGCCGGCCGGCCGCCGTAACCGCTCCACGAACGGAATGCCTCCGGTTTGTCCCGGTAAAGCTGCAGGCTGCGGTCGATCAACTCGTAGGCCAACGGCTTGTCGCGTTCGGCGACCTGCGTGGCGATCCAGGCCAGGGCCTCGGCGCGAGCCTTCTCGGCATTGTTTCCCTCCATTCCGTCAAGAACTCGCAGCGCTTCGGCGGGACGACTGGCCGCAATACGGTAGGCGATTTTCAGCCGAGTGTGGTTGGCCAGTGTCTCGGCATTCAGATCGCCCGTGATTTGCTCGACCAGCGCCAAGCCGCGATCCAGATCGCGCGTGGCCATTGCCTCGGCAAGCCAGCTCAGATAACGCTGACTGTCGGCTTCGAGCGGAATCGACTCGACGAGCGTTTCCGCCCGGTCCAGGTCGTACGCGGCCAGTTCGCGGGCGACCTTGCCGCGAGCATACGCCGAGCGGTCATCAACCGGCAATTGCTCCGCGGCCTTGGCCGCTTCTGCCAGCAGCTTGCGGCCTGCGTCGGCCCGACCGAGCGTCGTCAACAAATGGCCGATTTGTGCGCTAGCCCAAATGCGCTCGGGCGGCGGCAGCTTGCGGAGCCGCAAGTTCGCCTCTTCGACAAAGCGCAAGGCGTCGTCGGGGCGCTTTGCCGCTGCGCGACCGGCCAGTTGGATCAGAAAATGCACCGTGCGGCTGTCGCTCAGACCCGTGAGAGCCGCCAGGGCGTCATCGGCGTCAATTTGCACGCCGTCGTCGTAGCTGACGTCTTGCAGCCGTTCGGAGATCCCAATCGCGATCTGACTATCGTATTTTCGGTTCAACTGCGCCGACCACTTCGCCGCCTGCTCGGCGTCCATCCTTGCCATGTAGCGAATCAGCAGCCACTTGTCCTTCGGTTGCGGCAGCGCCCAGCATTGCTCCAGCATCCAGCGGGCCAACTGCTCTTGCTGTGACGTATCCTCTGGCGGACCGGCGGGTTGATCGGCAGCAGGGGGCTCGTCGTTGCGCAAGAGCGTCACAACGACGTCGCTGGCACCGGAGGTCGTCCGTACGCCCGTAAAGCGATGGCCCGCCTTGCGAGCAAACACATACACGCGTCCGCCGAACAAACCTTGCAGGCGAAACCGGCCCGCGCCGTCGGTTACGACGCTCACCGGCTGCAACCCGTCGCCCTGGTTGAAGACCGACACGCCCTCGACCGGTTGGCTGAGAGAATCGACGACGCGGCCGGCGACGAAGCTGTCGTTCCTCCGCAAGACGATCGTTCCCAAGTCGAGCGTCTCGCCGGGCTTGCCCGTCACGAGTTTCGATTCTGCCCGGGCGAAGCCCGTGGCCGCCACCGACGCCTGGTACGAATCGCGCGGCCATAAGGCACTGGAGATGAAGCGGCCTTCTTCATCGGTCTGCAAATCTTCGATCGCCACGCTGGTTGACAAGCCCGATGGATAGACTCTTCGGCTTTGGTAGCCGCGATTGCCGCTCACATGCACCGTGACGTCAGCTAGTTCGCGCCCCATCTCGTCGACCACGCGGCCGGTCAGACGGCAGGCGTTGCTTTCGCGGACTTGCATGCGGATCGACTCGTCCAGTTGTTCGGGTTCGATCAGCACCACGCCATCCGAGACGGCAGAGCCGGAGCGTGCGCGGATCGGCAAGTTATCCTGGGGATCGATGTCAGTCAGTTCAAACGCCCCTTTGTCATCGGCGTGCTGCGGCGGCGTGTTGGCGTGCAAACCGGGCCCCGTCGCCGTAATGAAGTACAGTTCCGCGTTGGGCACGGCGCGCCCGTCGCCGTCGAAGACCGTGCCTCGGACCTCGATCGACCGTTCGACTTCGACGACCGTCTCCGCGTCGCGCTCAACGTCGATCGACTCTTTGCGGGCGTCGCGCACCGAGCGCAAATGACCAGGCGGACACCCCCACACCTCGACCACGACCTTGCCCGGCCGGACATAGACCTCGAAGCGTCCCTCGTCGTCGGTCGTTTCATCCGACACACAAGAGAGGCGACCGCCTGCATCGCGCCTGTAGAAACGCAGCGTCACGTCTTTGAGCGGCTGTTTGTCTTGTTGGTCGACGGCCACGCCGCGCAGCCGCGCCGTCCGCTGCAACGGCAAGTCTAACTCGGCCGCTCGCGCTCCCGCAGGCACGACTATCGGCGGACTGGGTTCGGCGAAGACGGGCGAGCGTTGCGTTTGCTGCAGGGAGACAATGTAGGTTCCCGGCGGCACATCCGCGAACTCGAAATGGCGTTGCTCGTCGATGGACGACGAGGCGTAGTAATTGATACGGTAGCGAAGGCCCTCGGCCAACGGCTCGCTTTGCCGACGCAAATCGAGTTTGAGTTCCGCAGGCAGTTGGATTCCGTCCGGTATCTGCACGCTGCCCGCGACGGCGCCGGCTCGCTGCAGCGTGAACTCGACGTTCTTGCCCAGATCCCAGCGCAACAACGGTTCTCCGTATCCGGCAGCCGCGATGCGGGCCGTCATACTGCCGTCCGTCGGAACGCGCGGCAGCGAGAACGATCCGTCTTGCGACGTTTTGCACTCCCAGGCTTCAACCAACGCAGTCGGCAACTTGATGCTGTCGTACCCTGGGTCGCGGAGCGCGGTGGAATTCAGCAGCCAAGGGCGAACGGTCGCGCCGGCGATCGGTTTGCCGTCGGCGGCGAGTAATTTGCCGTGGAACTCGCCGACTTCGTGCAGCTTGATCTCCAACCGGCTGGCGCCAGCATCTCGCAAGTTGGCAGCCCAGCCCAGGCGATTCCGTTTATCGCGAACCAGCAGGCTGGGCAGATCCTGCCCGCTCGCGGGTTTGAACAACGCATCGGCCGTGAACTGAGGAAACGCAAACCGCCCGCGGCGGTCAGTCGTCGTTGCGGCGCGGCGCTCGAGCGATTCCGCTTGCCCATCGCCGCCGAGCAGCCAGACGGCGGCGCCGGCGACCGGTTGTTGAGCCGCATCGGTCACAATGCCCGAGATCGGGGCGTCGCCGTCGTCATTGCTTTCAGCATCAGCATTGGCGTCAAGTTCCTGCGCGGCCGCGGCGCGTTTTTCATCGTTCGCGCCGCTGGCTGACGACGTGGGTTGCCGTACGGCTTGCTCACGCTCTTGCGGTTGCGCTGCCGCGGGCGAAGCCTTGAGCGAGTTGCGACCGGCGCCGGGCAGCGACACTCCGGCCAGCAGGAGCAGGAGACACAAGCCGCCGGCCGACAACCGGGCGCGGCGGCGAAGACGACCGTCCATGATCCGCAGCAGGCGATGGCCCAGCGGATGCAGGCGATGGGCCATGCCCAAGGTGATCCCTGCCGACGGGCCGCCCGAGATCTGCGCGGCGACGCGAAGCAACGTATCGCAATAGTCGGTCTGGTTCGTCACGCCGTCGACGAGCAACAGGTCGTCGCAACAATCTTCGTTGACTTGCCGCAGCGTGCGGCTCAGCAGCCACGCCACCGGATGGAACCACCAGAAGCCGACCACCGCCAGCCGCAGCCAATTGAGCCACACGTCGCCGCGACGCAGATGAGCTAATTCGTGCGCCAATACCGTCCGCGCGTCGCCCGGCGG
>DASZUP010000685.1:0-10372 GCA_035547635.1 Pirellulales bacterium | reverse complement strand
ACAAGCTGGCCCTGCGCGGTTATGTGGCCACCGAGGCGCTCGACAAAGCCGAGCAGTCCATGAACGAGCTGGAAAAACTGGCCAACGCCAGCGGCGATGCCAATACGGCCGAAACGTTGACCAGGATTTACGTCGCCTTGGGTCACGAGTTGCAGGAGCAAGTGACGCGTCTTCGGCAGGAGAATAAGACCGAGGAGCTGGCCAAGGTTTCCAAGGGCTTTGAATTGTTCCTGGAGCGGATTTCTAGCCGCGAGTCGGGCAACGATTTCCGTTCGCTCAACTGGGTCGCCGACACGTTTTATAACCTCGGCAGCGGTTACGACGCCGGCGGCGGGGCCAGCAAGCTGGCGCCCCAGGCCAAGAGCTACTATGAAAAGTCGATCAAGACGGACGAGCGGCTGTTGGCCGACGCCAAGAAAAAGAAGGGGTTTGTGAGCGACGAGAATCTGCTGTTCGGCATCCAACTGCGAATGGCCCGCTCGTACCGCCGGTTGGGCGACTTCAACAAGGCCATCAGCCTGTTATCGGACATTCTCAAGCAGAAGCCGATGCTGGTGGAAGTGCAGCGAGAGGCGGCTCAAACCTTGCAGGACTGGGGCGCCACGCGTCCTGACTTCTACACCCTGGCCATCCGCGGCGCCAAGACCTACAAAACGCCGGAGGGCCGCCAGGAGAAATTGATCTGGGGCTGGGGCACGATGGCGGTCAAAGTCCAATCGGACAAGAAGCTGGCCGACACGTTCCATGAAGCCCGCTACAACCAGGCCAAGTGCCACATGGAGCAGGCCCGCTCCAAGACCGACGCCAGCGAAAAGAGCGTGTTGCTGGCGAAGGCCGAGAAGGACATCACGTTCACGCAGACGGTGCGGCCCGACCTGGGCGGGCCGGATTGGCGCAAGAAGTACGACAGTCTGTTCAAGGCCATCCAGCAACTGCAAGGCAAAAAGCCGACGGGGCTGCCCAGCGAGAAGCCGACGGCCAGCTCGGCGCGCAGCCCGGCCAAGGCCGCGCCGTCAGTCAAACCTGCAGTGAAGCCCGCCGTGGCCGGCGCCTCGAAGTGATCGAGGCGCGGGCAAGGCCTGGGAATAAATAAGCCTGGAATAATTTCAACGATCCCAACCGAATAATTCGCTAAGTCGCTAAGGAGTCGCAAATGAAGAAGCAAAGCCTGGCCGTCGCCGTGGCGCTGTGCTTGTTGGGCGGAGCCGCCGCCCAGGCGGACGATACGGTTCGCAAGACCAGCGGCGAACAGATCAAATGCTCCGTCAAGTCGGTCGACAAGGACGGAGTCGTCATCGAGAAGGGCGGCAAAGAAGAGCAGCTCAAAGCCTACGAAGTCGACTCGATCCGCTTCGACGGCGAGCCGGCCAAGATGCTGCAGGTCCGCCTGCAAATCAACAACGGCGGCTACGAGAATGCGCTGAAAGGCATGGAGTCCGTAACGGCCGACAGCCTGGAGCGGAAAGAAGCCAAGACCGAGCTGGACTTCTTGAAAGCCTACTGCAACGCCCGGCTGGCGCTGGGCGGCAGCGTCGACGTGGCCGAGGCCGGCAAGCTGATGGTGGATTTCGTCAGCAAACACGGCGACAGCTACCATTATTATCAGGCGAACGAGCTGCTCGGCGACATGCTGGTGGCGGCCGGGCGCTATGACAACGCCGCCGACTACTACGCGAAGCTGGCCAACTCGCCTTACGACGAATACAAGATTCGCGCCGGCGTGGCCGTGGGCCGGGCGCGGCTGGCGGAAAAGAAGTACCCTGAAGCAATGAAGGAATTCGATACCGCCTTGTCGCTGGCCGAAAAGAGCTCAGGCGGCGCCGCAGAAAGCGCCAAGGAGTCGGCCTTGATCGGCAAGGCGTCTTGCCTGGCGGAGACGGGAAAACCGGACGACGGCATCAAGCTGGTCGACGAAGTCATCGCCAAGCTGCCTCCGGAAGAGGTTGACCTGCACGCCCGAGCCTACGTGGCGCAAGGCAACTGCTACGCCAAGAAGCCGGATAACGCCAAGCGGGCCTTGATTTCGTTCCTGCACGTCGACGTGCTCTATTTTTCCAACTCCCAGGCCCACGCCGAAGCGCTGTGGAACCTGGCCCGGCTCTGGAACGATATCGGCAAACCCGAGCGCGCGGTGCAGGCGACGAGCTTGCTGAAGGAACGCTATCCCAACAGCCCTTGGGCCAAGCAGCTTTAAACGGTTGGCTTTGCCGCCGCGGGACGGCCGCGGATTGGTTTACCGACGATTTACCCCCCATTACACTGACCCCCTTCGAATCGATCCAGATTCAACTCAACACCTTCGGGAGACGATCATGCGTGTTCGGAGTACTTTTGGCGCCTTGGGAGCAGGGCTTGCCGGCCTGCCGCGATTGGCGTGCGCGTTGTTGGCCATTGCGGCATTGATCGCCGTCGCCCCCGCGGCGCAGGCCCAGGAAGACGACCTGGCTAAGGAAGCCGCCGGAGCCGCCGCAGAAGAAGCAGCTCCGGCCCCGGCGCCGGCCGCTGCGCCGGCGGCGCCCGCAGCCGCCGGCGCTGAATCGGCTCCGCCTCCTGCGCAGAGCCAGTTGGGCTTCTTCTTCAAAGCGTTGGGGCCGAAGTACGTGGTCGCGTTCCTCGCGCTCTCGTTCACGTTCGTCGCCTTGATCGTGATGAACGTGCTGACCTTGCGTCGCTCCAGCATCGTTCCGCTGCAACTGGTGGAAGCGTTTGAAGCGCACCTCAACGAGAAACGCTACCAGGAAGCCTACGACCTGGCCAAGAACGACGATTCATTCCTCGGCCACGTGCTCTCGGCCGGTTTGGGCAAGCTTTCCTCCGGCTATTCGCAGGCGATCGAAGCCATGCAGGAAGTCGGCGAGGAAGAAACAATGAAGCTGGAGCACCGCTTGGGCTACATCGCCTTGATCGGCACGATCAGCCCGATGGTCGGTCTGCTCGGAACGGTCGACGGGATGGTCGCGTCGTTCCAAGTGATTGCCAATAGCACCACTCAGCCCAAGCCTTCGGAACTGGCCCAAGGTATTTCGATGGCGTTGATCACGACGCTGGTCGGTTTGTGGCTGGCCATTCCCGCCATCGCGCTGTTCGGCATCATGCGCAACCGCATGGCGCGGCTCACTCTGGAGGTTGGCATTCTCAGCGAAGGTCTGATGAGCCGGTTCCAGGGCGTCGGCGCCAAGAAGGCCTAAGGGAGCTGACAAGTCCATGGCAACTCGCAAGAAATTCGATACGACGGCTGAAGGCGACATGACGCCGATGATCGACATGACGTTTCAGTTGATCGCTTTCTTCATGGTGCTGCTGAACTTTGGAGAAGGGGAGCAGGACGCAAGGATCAAGCTGCCCAAAAGCGAGTTGGCCAAACCGCCCGACTCGCCAATGGAGTCGCCCTTGGTGCTGCAGTTGACCAACCGCGGCACCGTCCTGTTGATCGGCGACGAACTGTCGATCGAGCAGATGTCCGGACCGCTGCTGCGGGAACGCCAATTGCTGGAACGCCAAGGCAAACACGTCGCGGATGCCTCCGTAATTATCCGCGCTGATGCCGGCGCTCAGTCCGGGCTGGTTCAGGAATTGATCCAGAAGTGCCAGGAAAACGGCTTCGAGAAGTTCGCCTTACGCGCCAAGCAAGAGGCGCGCGGCCCCTAGCCAGGCTGGCAGCAGAGCGTGGACGGCTCGACCGCGCCCCGCTTCAGGCAGCAAGGATCGCGCCGGCCGGGCCGCGGAGGCCCAACGCCCGGCTGGCCGACAACGTTCTTGGTTCTTAAACAAGCCCTCAAGCATTTTCGTATCGCTCCGGAACTGAACTTATGAAAATTCGCAAATCCGCCGCAGCCGGTTCCGACAAAGTCGAAATGCAAATGACGTCCATGATCGACGTCGTGTTCCAATTGTTGACCTTCTTCGTGATGAGCTTCAAGATCGCCACGCAGGAAGGCGACTTCAACATCAAGATGCCCTTGGCGGCCGCCTCGGCCAGCGCCAGCGTCGATCCGATGCCGCCGATTAAGGTCCGCCTGCTCGCCGACGCACAAGGCGCGCTGGCCGGCATTCAAATGGGCGAGCGAGGCCTGGGGTCGTTCTCAGCCTTGAACACCGAGATCATGAGGCTGGTCGGCCCCGGCGGCGGCCCCGGTCCCAGCGAAGAAGAATCGCCCTACGAGGTGGAGATCGACGCCGATTACAATCTCCGCTACGAGAACGTCATTGCGGCGATCACGGCCGTTTCCGGCTACGTCGACCAGGAGGGGCACGTCGTCAAGCTGATCGAAAAGCTCAAGTTCGCCCCGCCCAAGAAGCCCTCGTAACGCACGCGGTCGCGGCGCACGGCGTTGACGCATACAAGAAAAGGGAACCACTGATCTTCGCTAATCAACGCTAATCTCTTTTGTTTAGCTCGACAGCGTCTCTTTAGAAAACAGCTAGACTTGCGACACGTTCGCGCAAGGAAGCGATCTGACCAGCGTGAGAAGCGACGTTGCCCATTAGCGACGATTAGCGGAAATTAGTGGTTCTCTCCCTTGCCGGCGGCGCCGATTTAAGACGCTCGTTCTCGGCAAGCAGAACAAGGATGACAAGACGTTTGGCCGCGGAACTGCTCTTGCGGCCTCGGCTATATCCGACTATTCTCCCGCTCCTTTCCCGCACTAGAACGTGACCCAAATCGAGAAACACGGGTTCGAGCGGCTTTCTCTTCGGCTGCGGCTGTTTCTGGCCGCGGCGAGCGTTTGCTGGCTCGCACCGTTGGCGACGGCGGCCTGTTTGCAGCCCAACCCCGAAGGGATGGGAACCCATCAGCAACTGGGCTTGCCGCCGTGTACGTTTGTTTGGCTGTTTCGAACGCGATGTCCGTCCTGCGGCATGACGACCTCCTGGGCCCATGCGGTGCGCGGCCAGTGGCTTTCGGCCGGGCGGTCGAATGCCGGCGGCGCCGTGCTGGCGGCGATTGCCATGCTCGCCGGGCCCTGGCTGCTTGTCTCGGCCGTTCGCGGGCGTTGGCTGTTCGTTGAGCCCAACGATCGCGTCCTGGCAGGCCTGGCCGTGGTCGTCGCAGCGATCACGCTGGCCGACTGGGCGTTTCGCCTGTGGCGGGGCTGAACGAGCGAATCGCGAGATGAACGGAGCAGTCTGGAGATTACGCCGGCGCCAAAGCAGGTCACTCAACTCAGGCCTTTGGGCCTGACGCGCAGGGCCTGTCAGGCTGGAAAGCCTGAGTTGCTTTCGCGCCGGGACAATAGCAGCCCACGAGGCGGTCGGTCCGACGAGCCGGCCGAATCGTAAGAGTATCGTACAAAAGGAAATGCCATGGATCGGTTCTTCCCACGCTCGACGCGACTGCTGGCGGCATTGCTTGCGGCAACGGCGTTCATCGCACCTCAATCCGGCTGCACCAAGCTGCTCACGACGGCCGTCTACCTGATCCGAGGCTCCGACACCCCCGCGGACTTCAAGGGACTCAAAGACAAGAAGGTCGTGGTCGTCTGCCGGCCGCTGACCGAATTGACCTACAGTTGCAGCGGCGCCGCGACCGAACTGGCCGGATCGGTCGGCCGTCATCTGAAGGCGAACTTGGGCCGCAAGATCAGCGTCGTCGATCCGGACGACGTGGCGGACTGGACCGACGAGAACTCGTTGGAAGATTACCGCGAGATCGGCCGCGCCTTAGAGGCCGACATGGTCATCGGCATCGACCTGCAGAACTTCAACACGCTGCTTGGCCAGACGCTGCTGCAAGGCAAATCGCAGGTCCGGGTGCGCGTGTACGACATGCAACAGGACGGCGAGATCGTCTACGAGAAGGCCCTGCCGCAGATCATTTACCCGGAGAACAACGGCATTCCGACCCAGGACATGCCTGAAGAGGAGTTCCGTCGCAAGTACATCAACGTCGTGGCCGACGAGATCGGCTGCCTGTTCTATCCCAGCGACCACTTCGCTCGCTACGCTCGCAACAACCCGGCGGTCGACAAGTAAGCTTACAGCTTGACCGACGGTCGCTTGGGCTTGCTCTTTTTGAGCTTGTTGAGCTTGTCGCTGGGCCGGTTGTTGTTGCCGTTGGCGCCCATCCGGGCTTGCATCTTGGCGTTCGATTCCTTCTCGCCCCACTTCCAGCCGATCGGCTCTTCCAGTTCGGCTTCGGCCAGCAGGGCCCAAGGAGTGCCGGCGTGCTGGGTCTTGACCCGCGTCAGGTATTCGCGGGCCTGCTTGGCCAGCTTTTCCAACTGGCTGCCGACGCTGATCTCGTCGGCCGGCTCGAGCACGTAGGTATCGCTCTCGGGCTTTTTGAACTTCAGCCCGCCCTTGGCCTGGGCCAGCATGGCGTTGTAGGCTTCGGTGCGCACTTTGACGGCCATCAGACGGCCCATCGCCAGATCGTAGCCCGCCTGCCAGCGCGGCTCGAGCAACTTGGCCCGGTCCTTCTCTCCCTGCTTCAGCGTCTGATAGAGGATTTCCAGCTTGGGGCCGATTTTGGCGGCTACCTTCTGGGCATCGTCCAGGTTGCGTTTGAACGTCCCTTCATCCGTCTTGGGAAACTCCAAGCGGGGATTGTCCATCGGATCAACCAGAGACATTCTGGCGGCTTGCACCAAGGCGGCCCGGGCCTTGTTGTGCTTCAGCTTCTGCTCGTACTCCTTGGCCGAGACATATTCCGGCTGATAGTTCCGCATGATCGCCGGATCAAAAAAGTGATCGATGCGGGCCGACATGGGCGCCGGGGGCCCCATGCTTTTGCCGGACCGCGTGCGGTTGGGATGGACCGAGATGAACATGCCGCCCGTCTCATAGCACAACCGCGTCAAGGCGAACGGGCCGAACCCCGAGTCAAGCCGCAGCAAATCGTCGTGCCGGTTCCCGGCGAAAGCCAGCATCACGCCTTCCGGATAGAGCGACTCGGGGCCTTGCCGGACGGGCACCCACTGGATGGACTGGTCGAATTTCGGGTCGGGATCGACGTAAGCCACCTCGATCTCGCGACGCCCGAACGGGGCCGGCGTGCCGACGACATACACCGGCATCGCGTGCCGCCGGCAAAGCGACAACGCGTCCTCCATCCGCATCTCGTCGTCGCCCACCTCGTCGGTGAAGATAATCAGCATCACGTTGCGAACGGGCGCCTGAGTGCGGAAGCTCTGGAACTTTTTGGCCGCCATGCCCACGGCCGTAAAGACCGCTTCCTTGCCGCTCGGATCGTTTTCAATGCTGGTGATCGCGTGCTTGATCTCCTCCAGGTCGCTGGTGGGTTTCTCCACGCGGAACGAGACCTTTTCGCCGAATGACATGACCGACGTCAGCAGCGGCGCGTCGTGCTTGGCGGCCGCATCCCCGCCCGAAGCCTTGACGCCCAGATCCTTGTAAATCCGGTCAAGCCGATCGACGATTGCCTGCCGCTGCGGCTGCATGCTGAGCGACTGGTCGAGAATCCAGACCACCAGCGTGCGCCGCTCTTCGAGCGAGGCGGCCAGTTCTTCCGTCAATTGATCGACCGCCCCCACCGCCCCGGTTGCGCTGGCGCCCGCCGCCCCCTTCACCACCAGGTTTTCGTTGACCGTCTGCGCCGTGGCAAAATCGCTCAGCACCGGATCGGCGATCGTCGGCATGTCGGGCGTCATCTCTTCCGCCACTCGCGAGATCTCGTCTTCGATCGGCGCGACGGACATCGCGGCGCTCGCCGCGGCAATGCTGCTCGTGCCGGCGTCGTCCGACAACTGCTGCGAATACTCGAAGCTGTCGGGCAACTGCTCCAACTCCTGGCTATCCAGGGCGTTGACGGAAACCATGAAATCACGTTCCCGCCGCGGCTGGAACATCAGCGCCAGCATCACCAGAATGACCAGATGGGCGGCGAAGCTGATGAACCACGCGGGCGTATCGCCATCGAGCGGCGTCTCTTCTTCGCCCGTCCACTCCTGCCACTTGTGCCTCAACATGTCGATCGGGTTCACTGCTGAACTCCTGTTTCAAGCCGAGCTTCGCCCTGTCTGTTCCGCGCGACGAGCCCCCCACATGTTTTATTCTCGGAAATCCGTCGCCTGGGTGCAAGAGAATGCTATCAGAGTCTCAAAGAAATTGCGAAGCTTTTCGACCGCGTTTCAGGCCGTCCGCAGCCGTTCCCCCGGGTCGCCAACTTGGTTCGCGGCGTTCAGCGCCGCCCGCCCGGAATCTTCACAGATTCCGCTACATTTATGGTTGAATCTGTTCAAACGATCAGGGAATGGTCAGCAGCACGCCTTCGCACAAGTCAGACGGTTTTTTAAGCTGCTCGCGGTTGGCCTCGTAAATCTCCAGATACCGCTCGCCGTCGCCATAAAAGTGCCTGGCAATGGTCGCTAAGGTGTCGCCTGCTCGGACGCGGTACGTACGCACCGTGCTCGGTGCGGCGGGGCCTGGCGAACGGCGGATCGATCCGGGCGGAATCGACGCCAGCGGGGGCGAGATAATCGCGTCGCTGGCTATCGACTTGGCTGGCGGCGGGTCGGGCGGCGCGTCGGCGGGCGGAATCTTCAGTTCGTTCCCGATCGGCAGCAGATCGGGGCTCGAAAGGCGATCGAGATTGGCCTCGTAGATCTCCATAAATCGTTTGCTGGAGCCGAGGTAATCGCGAGCCAGGGAAGAAAGCGTATCCCCATCGCGAATCCGATGGAGTTGGAACCGTGAGGCGGCCGGCGCCGCCGGCCCCAAGGACGGCTCCGGCGTTTCAGAGGCAACCGCCCGCTCCCACGTCGAGGGCATCGTCTTGCGACGGCTATGGCCGGAATCGAGCGGTTCGGCTTCGAACGTCGGCTCGGCGACGGCGGCCGGCGGCTTTGCCGGCTCCTCGACCGGCTCGATTTGCCCTGACAACCTTGCCGAACCTGGTTCGTCCATTGGCAGCCGCAAGGAGGGGCGGTCAGACTTTTGCGGAGAATTCTCTTCGGGCCCTGGCGGCGGCTTGCGAAACAACGAGGCGCCGACCCAACCGCTCAGCACGATCGCAGATGCCAAGGCGATCTTGGCGCCACGTTGCATGCTGATTGCTCCCGTGCAGAGGGCCCGTTTGACTTCAGAGACAGCGGCGAAGGGATTACGCCATCTCCCTGGATCGAAGTCTGGCCTGCGGAACTTGAGCCATCGGCGTCGGCGCCGGCAGAGTCGCCCCCAAGCCCGCCATTTGCCTGGCAAGCGTTCAACCGCCCCCCTGCCCCATTTCGAACGATGCAGCTCGAACGCCCCCGCTCGAACGAGTTCGTGCCGGCGGATCGCTCCCCCTTCGGCGGCCTCGGTCAGACCCGGGCCGTTTCTCGCGAGGTGCCGCTGGCGCCCTTGTTGGCGTCTGACTTGGAACGGTTCATCCAGATCAACAGCGGCGTGGCGATATAGATCGTGCTGTAGGTGCCGGAAATGGTGCCGACCACCAGCGTGAACGCAAAGCCATGGATGCCTTGCCCGCCGAACATGTACAGGATCAGCACCACGATGAAGACCGTCAACGATGTCAGCAACGTGCGGCTCAACGTCTCGTTGACGCAGCGGTTCACCAATTCCGGACCAATCTCCTGGCTCTTGCCGCGCACCTCGCGGATGCGGTCGAAGATCACGATCGTGTCGTTGATCGAGTACCCGATGATCGTCAGAAAGGCCGCAATGATCGGCAGGTTGATCTTGAACGGCTCGATCAACAGGGCCTCGGCAAACGGGAGCCGCGCCAGCCAGTAGCTCAACGCCAGCGCGCCCAAGGCTACCAGCACGTCGTGGACCAAGGCCAGCACCGAAGACAGGCCGAAGCTGACCAACTGGAACCGGATCCAGACGTAAACGATGATCATCACCAGGCTGGCCAGGAGAGCTTCCACGGCCGCTATCTGCGTGTTGCCCGCCACGCTGGCGCCCACCTTATTCGACGAGGGAAAGTAGGGCTCGGCGGCCAACGCCTTCTGCACGTGCTTCGCCACGCCGGCGGTCTGGTCGGCGTTTGCGGCGATCTTCAGCGTCCACTCCTGAAAACCGCGCTGACTGCCTTCTTCGTACATCGGGTTATCGACTTCGAACAACGTATCGTCGCCCAGCAACTCGTCGTCGGCCAGTGCGTCTTGAATCCGTCGGGCGACGGCGTCGTGGCCGATGGCCTGGCTGAACGTGAGCACCGTCTTCGATCCGCCTGCAAAGGGATCGGCAGGAACGGCCTGTTCTTCGGCAGTCGCCTCTTTGCCGGCTTTCGTTTCGGCGGTTGTCTCCTCAGAACTGGCCGCAGGCGCCGCTCCCTTTTCGTCCGTCGCTTCGGCCGCCTCCCCTGCAGGTTCCTTCGGGGTCAGCTCGTTGGACTTGGCTTCGCTCTTCGTCTCGTCCGAAGCGTCGGAAGCCGGGGCGTCCTTGGCAGCCGGGTTGTCCGCATCTT
>DASZUP010000684.1:0-4671 GCA_035547635.1 Pirellulales bacterium | reverse complement strand
GGCTGGCGGTTGTGCGGCTGACGACAAGGCAAACAGCAGCAACGCTTAGCGTACTCTGGAACAACATACAAGGCATGCATAAAACGCCCCGAACCGCACGGCAGGCCTGGTTTGCTTGCCGGTTGCTTGCTTGTCGCCAGCTCGCTGCAAGCTGCGAATGAGGCAGGCCGACGTTGCAAAACGCTTCCGGCAAGTTGGCAGAAGGCGGTATGTCTGACGGTCGCCGCCAAGCGGCGACTGCTTGGGCCCCCGCAATCGTCGCTCGAGCAGGATGCCCCGGCGGGGGGCACGGAGACGGCACGCCGCCGTCGACTCTCGGCACAGCCGGCAGGACGACCAGCGCCGACTCGCGCAATCCTTCTTGGAAGAATGCCGCGACGCTCGCGGCGCCACAGCAGACGCTTGCCGCCAGGCGAGCTAGAGTTGAGCGTAAGCGGCGCCATGCCGGCTCGCGGAGACGACACAAGACGAGACGACTGCACAAGCCGGGCCTGTGCGTTCGCCTCGGTCGTCAACTTGAACTCAATGTCCACGTTCCAAAACCTAGAACTGCAGACGCTGGTGCAGCAACCGCAAGCGCTGGCTCGCGGCTCCTAAACCGCTTCTGTTTTATAGAACTCTACCACGTACCCCGTGGCAATTGAACCACACTTGTCTAAATTTTCCGACAGTTTTACCTGAACCGCGCTGCCGCCCTTCATCTTGCCGCCGTCACGGGCCCGCCTCAGGCGGCCGGCCGTAGAAGCGGGTCAGGTCGATCCCCCCTTTTTCCTCTTCTTCCAGCAGTTTCAGCCGGCTTTCGACCCGTTCCATCCGCCGCACCAGCATCGGCAGCAGCAAGCGAGCGTCGTCGGCCGGTTTAGGGCGAGGAACCTGGGGATAATTCAGGTGCCGCTCCAGGGCCGAAAACAGCAGCAAGGGGTCGCGGCGGCGGTTTGCCAAGGCGATTTTCCCCTCTTTCTCGCCAAAAAGCACAGGCTTTTCCGGTCCGTCCAGGTCGAGCCCCTGACGCTGCCGGATTTGCAGGTAATGCTCGCTACGGACATAAATCATATCGGCGATGTCGACCAGGCCCACCTGCCGGCGGACCGTCTGCATCCATTCGGCCCACTCTGCGGTGTAGATCGGGTCGCGAGACATGGCATCGAGCCCTTTGTCGTAGCCCAGCCGATTGCGGCAGAGGCATTCGAATTGGTAGACGAAAGCCCCTTGCCGCGTGGCGCCCTCGGCCCGGTAGCGCGCCTCGCGTTCGAGGATCTCCAGGGCGATGCCAAAGTCGAACCGCCCGCGCTCGCGTTCCGCCTCGGCGACCACGAAGGTTTGAAAGCCCGTGAAATAGTGGGACAGTTTGGCCATCGCCGGCGCAAAGACGCCGCCCAGCAGCAATTCGCTGCGCATGAAGTCGATCGCCATCGGCAGCTTGGTCGTCGACAGGATCTCCTCGCGGACTGAGACGAGCAGGTCCTGCGTCTGCATGTCCTGCTTGATGCGTTCTCCGAGGACCCGAAAAAAATAGGCCTGTTCAATGTATTCTTCGCGGTCCAGCAGCATGAAGGCTCTATCCGTGACGGTAAATCAACCGTGGTTCGCAGGGCACGACGTCGGAACTTCCGCCACGTGCCTGGTCTGCATCCATTTCAGGGCAGCCGCGGAGGTCGTGGCGGAACGGAACAAAAGCTGGCATAAAACTACCGTCCCTGCGAGCGTACGCCGCCTCATTGGCACAGCCCCGGGCTGAGCCGAGCGAATTCTCTGCTTCGTCCCCTGTTTCTCCGCCAGTCAGCCGGCCGGGCCGTTTGCGAGATCGAATTTGCAACGGCGTGCCGCGCCGCCGGCGAGAGGGACGCCCGGCGACGGCCTGACATTACCCAACCAAGCCGCCTATAATCATACTAGAAATATAGCGGCGTGACTTGCGGCGCATCCGCTGACGCAGAACCAATCGCCGCATGACGGCCGCAGCCAGAACCCCAGGCGGAGAGTTGCCTTGACCAGTTCGTTTTCGACGATTGAAGCCGCTACGGCGGCCTTTGCCCGGGGCGAAATTGTAATTGTGGTCGACGCGGAAGACCGCGAAAACGAAGGCGACTTTGTCTGCGCCGCCGAAAAGGCGACGCCTGAAATCGTCAATTTCATGCTCAAGCACGGCCGCGGCCAGGTCTGCGTGACCGTGCTGCCGGAAGTCTGCGAGCGGCTCAAACTGACGCCCATGGTCGATCTGAACACGGCTCCGCTGCAAACGGCGTTTACCGTGGCGGTCGACCACCTCAGTTCGCGGACCGGCATTACGGCCCAGGAAAAAGCGGCCACCATCCGGGCGATCGTCGATCCGAACAGCCATGCTTCCGACTTCGTCCGCCCGGGGCACATGTACCCGATCATGGCCAAGGAAGGAGGCGTGTTGCGCCGCGCCGGACACACCGAAGCCTCCGTCGATCTGGCGCGGATGGCCGGCTTGTCGCCCGCCGGAGTGCTTTGCGAAATCCTTAACGACAGCGGAGACCGGGCCAACCGAGACGACCTGGTCCGCATGGCCCGGCAGCACCAGCTCGAAATCATCACCATCGAGGAGCTGATCCGCTACCGGCGGCAGCGGGAGAAGCTGGTCTATCGCATCGCCGAAGCCGAACTGCCGACCAAGTACGGCCTCGGCCGCGTGATCTGCTACGGCGTGCGGTACGAACCCCAGCAGCCGATCGTGCTGGTGCTGGGCGATCTGAGCAAATCAGCCGCCCCGCTGGTGCGTTTACACTCGTCGTGCTTTACGGGCGATCTGCTTGAATCGCTGCGCTGCGACTGCGGCGATCAATTGCACATGGCGCTGGAGATGATCCGCCAGGACGGCGCCGGCGTGCTGGTCTACTTGCCGCAAGAAGGGCGCGGCATCGGTCTCATCGAGAAGATCAAAGCTTACAGCTTGCAGGATAAAGGACTCGACACGGTCGAGGCCAACCTGGCGCTCGGCTTCAAGGCCGACACGCGAGATTACGGCGTCGGCATTCAGTTGCTCAAGGATCTCGGGCTGGCCAAGGTACGGCTGTTGACCAACAACCCCAAGAAGACCGACGCCTTCATCTACGGCGGCTTCGACCTGGAAGTGGTGGACCAGGTGCCGATCGTGCCGCCCAGCAACGAGCACAACGCGCGGTACCTGGAAACCAAGCGAGAGAAGCTCGGTCATCGCCTGCCGCCGCTGGCGTAAGCGGCGGCGTTTGAGGCATTTAATTGTCGGCGCCGTCCGTAGCGGAACTCGTGAGAGTTCCGTGCGCTTACAGCAGGCTAATTCAGCACCAATACGGCGGGAGGGCGCCCGCGCCGCTTCTCGGAACCTTCACGCCTTCCGCTACAGATGAGCGGCGACGGTCAGGTTTTCTCGGCCGGTTCGGAAAAGTCGACCTTGGGCGTTTCCTTGGCGGCGGCTTCGACCTTGAAGTACTCGGCGGAGCTCACGCCCGCCAGACCGGCGAAGAATGTGCCGGGAAAGCGGCGGACGTACGTGTTCAAGACCTGCACGGAGTCGTTGTATCGCTTGCGTTCCACGCTCAGCCGGTTTTCGGTTCCTTCCAATTCGTCCTGGAGCTTGAGAAAGGATTCGTTTGACTTGAGTTCGGGATACGTTTCCTGCAGCATCAGCAAACGCGACAGGGTGCGTTCGACGTCGCCGGCGGCTCGCGCCTTTTCGGCAACCGTACCGCTTTCCTGCGCCTGAAAGTAGGACTTTCGCGCCTCGGCAACGCCGAGAAACACCTTCTGCTCCTGACCGGCGAATCCCTTGACGGTGTTGACCAGGTTGGGAATCAGGTCGTAACGCCGCTGCAACTGGTTTTCGACTTGCGCCCAGCGTTGCTTGACCTCTTCGTCGAGGCCAATCGCGTGGTTGTAGCCTTGGAAAACGCAACCGCCGCCCAACAGCGTCAGAATTAACAGGCCTAACAGCACAAACGCGGCAATCTTCATGGCTCTAATTCCCCCGGTGATGGGCGCGAACGCCCGAACATTCGCCTCGTACGAAAGTAAACTTCGTTCTCTAAACCGAAATGTTCAGCCGGAGACGAAAAAAACGCCTCCCGGCGCGCTGGCGCCTTTACCAGCTTGCCCCGCCTCCTCCGCCTCCGGTGCTGCCGCCTCCGCCGAAGGAACCGCCTCCGCCAAAGCCCCCGCCCCCGAAACCGCCGCCGGAGCCCCAACCGCTGCTCCACGACGAGCTGTGCGTGCCAGGGAAACCGTACCAGCCGGTCGATCGCCTGCCGCCCCATCGCGCCAGTCCCCTGCGTCGCAACACGGACATGATAATGGACGCCAGGACCGGGAACACGAAGATCAGGAAGAACACCATGCAGACCAGTCCGCCCAGGTCCGCGCCGGGCTGGGCGGCTTGCGGCCGCGGCCGATGAGCGCCGGCAATCTGAACGCCATACTCTGCGGCCACTTTGCCGATGACCTCCAGCGTCAGCTCGCGCAGCCCTTCGGAGAAACGCTGCTGCTTGAAGTATTGGCCGGCAATTCGCCGCGCGAGCGTGCCGCACCAACTATCGGGCAGAGCGCCTTCCAATCCATAGCCGGTATGGATGCGGATGCCGTGCGGCTCGAGACTGAGCACGATCAAGGCGCCGTTGTCCTTGCCTTTCACGCCCAGCGTCCACAATTCGAACTGCCGCTGCGCGAACGAGA
>DASZUP010000683.1:0-8261 GCA_035547635.1 Pirellulales bacterium | reverse complement strand
CAACGCCTCGCTCAATTGCTCGGCCTCTTGCGCCGAGACGACCAGTCGCACGGCCAGTCCGGCGTCTTCGTCATTAATTCGCAGCTCGACGGCAAGCTGGTCCGATCCGTCTTGTTCCAGGACTCGCCCGGAATAGATTCGAACCCCTTCACAGTCGATCCACGCGTCGTCACGAATTCTCAGCAGCATCTCTCTTCGTTGCCTCGCTTTTCCGGCCCTATCGACAACGATAGGCCGACATTTGAGCAGGGCAAGGGAAACCGACGCGCAGGCGAAAGACGCCGGGAAATGCCCATTTTTTTGCGGTCGATTGCGGCCATTAAATCTGGGGGGCGCGGCGTCCTGTTGCCAATGGCCGCCGGAAACGTGCCTGGTTTCTGGCAAGCAAGCAGGACCGCCGTTTACTTGGGAAAGCGGCCGCAGCCGATCGCCAAGGCCAGCTTCCACTCCGGCGGACCAGGCCTTTCGCGAGCAGCGAATTACGACGACCCGCTGGGCCGGGCGACGGGTTGATAAGGCAGTCAGTCGACCTGGAGATTTAAGACCCTGCGCCGATGCCGAAGTGTCTTTTTTGCGCGGCGGAACGGCATGTCTTCAAGCCGGGTTTTCTACCACTTGCAGCGGTTGCAAACCGGCGAGGCCGCCCCGTTGACAACTCGGCGGGCCGGATGCAAACTGTTAGTTCGCAACAACTAAGCCGGAGTGGCGGAATGGCAGACGCGCTGGATTCAAAATCCAGTGCCCGCAAGGGCGTGTGGGTTCAAGTCCCACCTCCGGTACTTCCCGATCTTCCGCCGCGCAGTCCGCAGTCATCGCTTTCGCGCGTTGTGCCCTCTCTCAATGTGCCGCCGGCGCACTCCCCGTCATCTCGAAACTCCTGAGCGCATTGGCATAACGCAGCCGCGAGAGCTGTTGCAAGTTCCATCGCACCTTGCGTTCGCGGGTGGTCGAGGTCAAGACGAGGGGGAGCTGGTAGGCAGGCGCCACATTTCGACGAGTTGCGGCCGGCAAATCGTCCGCGGCTGCCCGCGCGAAAGGCAACGCGGCGACTGATTTTCTCATCGTCAAACGAAAACGCCCGCTGACAACTCTGGTCAACGGGCGAGTGGAAGTGGGCGATACAGGGCTCGAACCTGTGACCCCCAGCTTGTCGAGCTGGTGCTCTAGCCAACTGAGCTAATCGCCCTCAAGGCATGCACGCCCGGCCAAATCAATGGCCGAGGACGGTCGGCTGTACCGTCGGCGCCGTCAATGTAAGGATCGATCGAAAGGCTGCGATGCGATAGCTTTATTCGCCCTGCCAGGAGAGTTTTCCTGAAAGAGTGGCGAGATCGCACGCGAAACGGATTCGATCGTTCCTAAGGAGACAAATCTGACGCGCAGAGGGTTCGCCGTCAAGGGCCTGCCGGCCAGGTGAATCCAATTGCGATTTGCGCTGAGCGTCGTAACAACTTGTGGCTGCTTGGGTTGCAAACCAGGCCCAGGCGGCGCCGACGGGCTTGCGCATGGAAAAGCTGGGCGGGCGTTGCCAGCTACCGCTGCCGAAAGGGGCGCGAATGTGCCGGAGCCGGGGCGCCAGCGGCGTGGGCTTGCAAACTACCGTCCGGCCTGCAACCGATTAGTGCTAGACTAGCAGCAAGGTTGGATATCCCCGAATGGCTCCCGCCGAACGCGGGCTCGCTCAACTCAGGCGGGGACTGAAAAGATAAAGGAATACCTGAAACATGCGCACGTTCCTGGTTACCGGCGGCGCCGGATTCATTGGCTCGCACATTGCCGAGGCCCTGGTCCAACGAGGCGATCGGGTTCGCGTGCTGGATAATCTCAGCACCGGGCATCGCGCTAACCTGGAGCCGTGCGGCGACGCGCTGGAATTTATCGAAGGCGACGTCGCCGACCCAACCGCCGTGGCGGAGGCCGTGCGCGGCGTCGATTGCATCTTTCACGAGGCGGCCCTGGCTTCGGTCCCGCGCAGCGTCGAAGCGCCGCTCGATACCAATGCCGCCTGCGTGACGGGCACGGTCACGCTGCTCGACGCCGCACGGCGCGCCGGCGTGCGAAGGTTGGTCTATGCCGCCTCGAGCAGCGCCTACGGAGACCGGCCGAGTTCGCCCAAGCGCGAGACCGACCTGCCGGCGCCTATCTCCCCGTACGGCGCCGCAAAGCTGGCCGCCGAATATTACTGCCAGGCGTTCACCGCAACCTACGGCTTTGAGACCGTCGCCCTGCGGTACTTCAACGTCTTCGGTCCGCGGCAAGATCCCGACAGTCCCTATTCGGCGGTCATTCCGCTGTTCATCACGGCGCTGTTGGCCGGCAAGCGGCCGACGGTCTACGGGGATGGCCAGCAATCTCGAGACTTTACCTTCGTAGCCAACGTGGTGCACGGCAACTTGCTGGCCGCCGATGCGCCGAACGTAGCCGGCCGCATGTTCAACCTTGCCAACGGCCGAGCGACCAGCTTGCTGAGCTTGATCTCTCAACTCAACGAGTTGCTCGGCACGCAGGTCGAACCAATTCATGCGCCGCCTCGCGTCGGCGACATTAAAGAAAGCCTGGCCGATATCTCCGCCGCGCGTCAGGCGCTGGGCTACGAACCGCAGGTCGGCTTCGAGGAAGGCCTGCGGCAATCGATCGGCTACTATCGCGAACTGGTGAAAGAGCGAACGAAGGCCGAGGTCTGACCGGCGGCGCGGGATATCCGCCGACAGGCAGCCGTGCTTCCAGAGTTTTGTTGCGTTCCTTCCTCATCTTGCGCCGGCACGATTCGCCGCGGCTTTTAATTCCTGAGATCGCGGGCCGCCTGCCGGTCGCCCGAGTGCTGCGCAAAGGCGATCTGACGCCTTACAGCAAATGACCGACTGGAGGGTCTGAAATCCGGTCGTGTGAGGCATGGAATCGCACTTAGATTACCTTCGCCAGGGGTAAAAACCTTGCTGGCGTCAGGCGCCCAAGTTAGGATCGAACGCGGCGGTTTATTCCCTGCCGGTCGCAATTCAAATGCCTGGCAGCTCGGGACGTTGGATTGCAATCCTTCGCAGCGCGTCTTGCGATGGGTAGCCTTCCGGCCGCTCGATTGATTTCCTTCGTTAGTCGGAGACGTCCTGGCCATGTTGCTTCAAGCGTTTGACTCGCTTGCGTTTGGCGTCAGGCATTGGACGGCCGTTGTTGCGGCGTGGGGCCTGCTGGCGGCCTGCTGCGGCTCGGCCGAAGGGCAGCAACCCGCTGCTCCGCCTTCCAAGCTTCCGAACGCCTTGGCAGTTGCAGAAGCGCCTGCCGGCGAAGGAACCTATGAATGCGATTTCCGCAACGGGCGATTCGACGCGGAGACGCTCGTGCCCACCGGCTACGACAGTCCTTATTCCTTGAACTTCATCCGTCCAGAGCGCCAGGGTTTGCGCGTGTTGATCCCCGCTTCGCAAGGCCGGACCAGGCCGAAAGTCGGAGTGTTCGCCGCGTTGAAGCTGGAGGGCGATTTTGAAATAACGGCCGCGTTTGATCTGGTAGCGGCCGATGCGCCGGATGTCGGTTTGGGAGTCGGCGCGAACCTGTACATCATGGCTGAGCAGTCGCTGAACGGCGCCACGTTGCGGCGTTGCATCAGCCCTGACGGTCAGGATGTGTTTTTCGTTCACCGCGCACTGCGGCAGGCCGATGGCCGGCGGCAGGTTGAGACAGATTACTTTCCCGCGCACAGTCACGAAGGCCAGCTTCGGCTCGCGCGCCAGGGAACGAGCTTGAAGTATCTGGTCGCCGACGGCGAGGAGCCCGTATTTCGCGAAATCAAAAGCATCGAATACGGCGCCAACCCCGTCGCGCTGATCCAGCTTCAAGCCACAACGGATGGAGCGAGCAAGAACGTAGAGACGTATTGGCGTTCGCTTTCGATCCGTGCAGACAAGCTGACCCGGATTGACATTCCCCTGTTGCACCGCCCGCCTGCCAGGTAGACGACCGCCTGCCGCCAGGCTCGCCGGAGTTTGCCTCGCCCTTGCCGCCCCGCGCGTGCAAGGCGCATCCAATGACACGATTAAAAGCTTCTGAGTTACGCCCCGTAGGGAGTTGATTATGACGTTCGTTCGCCGTTTGGCGTCGCTGGCCGTGTTGGCGGCGCTTGTTTCAAGTTCGATGGCAGTCGTCTCCAGCCGGGCCCAGGAACGGCCCGCCAAAGAGAATGCCGCCGAAACCGACTACTCGGCCGAGTTGCCGCGGATCGCTCCGGTCGAACCGGCCGACGCCGTCAAGACGTTTCAGGTGCAGCCGGGCTTTCGCGTCGAGCAGTTGGCGGCCGAGCCGTTGGTCAACGACCCAGTGGCGATGTGCTTCGACGAGAACGGACGGCTGTACGTCGTCGAAATGCGCGGCTATTCCGAACAGCCCGACGAAATGCTGAGCCAGATTCGGCTGCTGGAAGACGCGGACGGCGACGGCCGCTTCGACAAGAGCACGGTGTTCGCCGACAAGTTGTCGTGGCCCACGGCCGTCATTGCCTACGGCGGCGGCGTGTACATCGGCGACGCGCCGGACATCCTGTATTGCAAAGACACGGACGGCGACGGCAAGGCCGACGTGCGAAAAACGGTCTATACCGGCTTCGGCAAGACCAACGTGCAAGGGCTGCTGAACACGTTCGCGTGGGGCCTGGACAACCGCATTCACGGCGCCACCAGCAGTTCCGGCGGCAAGATCGTCCGGCCAGGCGACGCCCAGGCCCAACCGGTCGTGGTCAACGGACGCGATTTCGCCTTCGATCCGAAGACGGAGCAGTTCGAGTCCACCAGCGGCGGCGCCCAGCACGGCATGAGCTTTGACGACTGGGGACGCAAGTTCGTCTGCTCCAACAGCGACCATATTCAGCAGGTGATGTTCGAAGACCGCTACCTGGCGCGCAATCCGTACTTGAGCGCGCCCAGTCCGCGGCGCAGCATTGCGGCCGACGGGCCGCAGGCTGAGGTGTATCGCATCAGCCCGGTTGAGCCGTGGCGCATCGTGCGGACGCGGTTGCGAGCCTCGGGCTCTGTGCCCGGCGTGGTGGAAGGAGGCGGCCGTCCGGCCGGCTACTTCACCGGCGCCACCGGCGTGACGATCTATCGGGGCGACGCCTGGCCGAAGCAGCCGTTCGAGCTGGCCGTGGTGGGCGACGTGGGCAGCAACCTGGTGCATCGCAAGCGACTGGAGCCGAACGGGCTGGAGTTCATCGCTCGGCGAATGGATGAGAAGAGCGAGTTCGTCGCTTCGACCGACATCTGGTTCCGTCCGGCGCAGTTCGCCAATGCTCCCGACGGCACGTTGTACATTCTCGATGTGTATCGCGAGGTGATCGAACACCCGGCGAGCTTGCCGCCGATGATCAAGAAGCATCTTGATCTGACCAGCGGCCGCAATCGCGGGCGCATCTATCGCATTGTGCCGGACGGCTATCAGCAGCGAGCGAAGCCTGAGCTTGGCAAGGCTACGACGGCGGAACTGGTCGCCACGCTGGAACACGCCAACGCCTGGCATCGCGAGACGGCCTCGCGGCTGTTGTTCGAGCGGCAGGACAAGTCGGCCGTTGAACCGCTGACTCAGTTGGCCGCAACGTCGAAGTCTCCGCTCGGCCGGATGCATGCGTTATACGCCTTGGCAGGGCTGAACGCTTTGCAGCCGGAAACCATTCTCAAGGCGCTTGCCGATTCGCATCCTGGCGTGCGCACGCATGCCGTGAAGCTCTCGGAGCGCTTGCTCGATGCATCCGATCAGGTGCGAGGAAAGCTGTTGTCGATGGCGAGCGATGACGACTTGCACGTTCGCTACCAGTTGGCGTTCACGCTGGGCGAAGTGAAAGATGCCGGCCGGGCGGAAGCTTTGGCTGCGCTGGCCCGCCGAGATGCGGACGACCGCTGGATGCGTTTGGCGATTGAAAGCTCGTTGGCAGAAGGCGCCGGCGAGGCGTTTGCCGATTTGGCGGCCGATAAGAAATTTCGCAGCAGCGCCGGCGGCCGGCTGTTCCTGGCCGACCTGGCTCGGCAGGCGGGCGTGGCCAATCGGCCGGCCGACGTGGCGGCCGTGCTGAAAGGCGTGAGCAGCATTGGCTCCGAAGAGCAGGCCGCATTGGCGGCCATCGTCCGCGGTTTGAGCGAAGGGCTGTCGCAACGCGGCGTGCCGTTGGCCAAGGCATTGGAGTCTGATCCGCAAGGCAAGGCGGCCCAGGCTTTCGAGCAATTGCTGGCAACCGCGCGCAGCATGGCCGGCAATGAAGAACGTACGCCGAGCGAGCGGGCGCAGGCCGTGCAGACCTTGGCGCTGGGTTCCTTTGCCGACGCTCGCGAGGTGCTGAGCGAACTGCTCGACAATCGCCAGCCGCAGGAAGTGCAGGTGGCGGCCTTGGGTACGTTGGCCCGCTATAACAATCCCGGCGTGGCCGAGCTGGTGCTGGAAGCCTGGCCGACGCTCAGCCCGCGGCTGCGCGTGCAAGCCGCCGAAACGCTCTTCGCGCGGCCCGACCGAACCTTGGCGCTGCTCAAAGCGATTGCAGCGGGCGAGGTCAACGCCAGCGACGTCGACCCGGCTCGCTTGAAGCAGCTCGCGAGCGGCAAAAATGCGGCGCTGCGCCAGCAGGCGGAAAAACTGCTGGCCAATCTGAAGCTGGGTCGCCGGCAAGACGTGGTCGACGACCATCGCGACGTGCTCGAATTGGCGAGCGACGCCGAGCGAGGCAAAAAGGCTTTCAAGAAGGTCTGTGCGGCGTGTCACAAGGTCGAAGGCGTCGGTTACGAGATCGGTCCGAACCTGGCGACGCTCAAGGCCCGCGGGGCCGAAGCGATTCTGGTCAACATGCTCGACCCGAGCCGCGAGGTGAATCCGCAGTTCGTCAACTACGTGTTGGTCACCGACGACGGCCGGACCATCACCGGCATGATCACGGCGGAAACGGCTAACAGCGTGACGCTGAAGCGGGCTGAAAACGCTACCGACACGGTGCTGCGGATCAACATCGACGAGTTGCGCGGCACCGGCCTGTCGCTGATGCCCGAAGGAGTCGAGAAGCAGCTTAACAAGCAGGAGATGGCTGATTTGATTGCGTATCTGTTGTCGCTGAAGTAGCGGGGAGGAGGGAAGAGGGAGGGGGTAGGAGGGAGGAGGCAGAGAAGGAAGGCGTCAGACGCCTTGTAGTCCGTTAATCGACGCTTGAATTGCATTACTCGCCCCTTAACGCGTTTAGAGAATCCCAAGAAATCATGAAACCATCTAACCGCCGCTTGCTCGTTCTTGCGCTTGCCGTGTTCGCATTCGTTCCAACTTCAGCCTTCGCCGAGGGCTGGAAGGCGGGGGCGGCGAAAGTGATCATTACGCCCGAGAAGCTGATGTGGATGTCGGGCTATGGCGGCCGCAACAAGCCGGCCGAAGGCAAGCTGATCGACTTGTGGGCCAAGGCGGTCGTATTGGAAGACGCAGAGGGGCGACGAGCGGCGCTGGTCACGTTGGATCTGGTCGGAATCGATCGCGAGGTGGGGTTGCGGATTCGCCACGCGCTCGAGGACAAGTACGGACTGAAGCTCGAACAGACCGCACTGGCCACTTCGCACACGCATTGCGGCCCGGTCGTCGGCGGCAACCTGATTGCCATGTACACGCTGGACGAGGCGCAGAAGCAACTGATCGCAGACTACGCCGTTACTCTTGAGCAAAAGGTGACGGCGGCTGTCGGCCAGGCGATCGAACGGCTGGCGCCGGCGAGCATCGCCTGGGGAAATGGCCAGGCGACGTTTGCCGTCAATCGTCGCAATAATAAAGAAGCCGAAGTGCCCAAGCTGCGCGAGCAAGGGCGGCTCGTTGGTCCGGTCGATTACGACGTGCCGGTTCTGTCCGTCCGCGACGGCGAGGGCAAGCTGACGGCCGTCGTGTTCGGTTATGCCTGCCACGCCACGGTGATGGGCTTCTATCAATGGTCGGGCGACTATCCCGGCTTTGCTCAATTGGCGCTGGAAGAGACGCATCCGGATGCGGTGGCCTTGTTCTGGGCCGGTTGCGGCGCGGATCAGAATCCCTTGCCGCGCCGCGAGGTGGAGTTGTCAAAGGAGTACGGCAAGCGACTGGCTGCGGCCGTCGATCGCACGCTCAACGGCGTGATGCGGCCGATTGAAGGCGATCTCGATACGTCCTATGCCGAGGTCGCCCTGCCGTTCGAGAAGCTGCCCACGCAAGCGGAACTGGAACAGACGGCCGCCTCGAAGGACAAATTCGAAGCCGGTCGGGCCCAACTGCTGCTCGGTCAGATTGCC
>DASZUP010000682.1:0-2664 GCA_035547635.1 Pirellulales bacterium | reverse complement strand
CGTCGATACGTCCGCACTTCAGACGTTCACCATTACGGTCAACCTCATCAACTCGGCGCCCAAATTCACCCGGGGCGTCGATCAGAACGTCGATGAAAACGCCGGAGCGCAGACGGTCGCCCACTGGGCGACGAACATCAGCCCGGGCGTCGGCCTGGCGGAGACTTCGCAAACGCTGAACTTCCTGATCAGCAACGACAACGTCGCTTTGTTTTCCGTTCAGCCGGCGATTGATCCGACGACGGGCAACCTGACTTACACTCCGGCGCCCAACGTCAGCGGCGTCGCGCACGTCTCCGTGCGGCTCCACGACGACGGCGGCACGGCCAACGGCGGCGTGGACACGTCGGCCGTTCAGGTCTTTACGATCAACGTCAATTTCGTGAACCACGCGCCGAGCTTCACTTCCGGCGGAGATCAGAACGTCAACCAGGACAGCGGAACCCACGTTGTGCCAGGATGGGCCAGCAACATCAGTCCGGGTCCCGGAGCCGATGAGCAGACCCAATCGCTCAATTTCATCGTCTCCAACGACAACGCCTCGCTGTTTACTCTCCAGCCCACGATCAGCGCTAATGGCACGCTGACTTACGCGCTGAAGGCGGGCGTCGTCGGTACGGCGAACGTGACCGTCGTGTTGCACGACAACGGCGGCACGGCCAACAACGGCGTCGATTCGTCGGCGCCCGTGACCTTTGCCATTAACGTCCAGCACGTCAACCATGCCCCGACGATCGTGGCGCCGCTCCAGAATCAGACGGTCAACGAAGACGCGGCCGACATCGTACTGAGCCTGACGGGCGTATTCGCCGATGCGGACGCGGCCACGTATGGCGATACGCTTACTTATTCCATCGGTTCCAACGACAACAGCGCCCTGCTGGACGCCAGCATCGCCAACGGCGTCGTGACCTTGCACTTGAAGCCCAATCAGAACGGGATCGCCCACGTGGCCGTTCGCGCCACCGACTCGTCGTCGGCTTCCACCGACGACGTGATTACGGTGGCGGTCCAACCGGTCAACGATCCGCCCAGCTTTACCGCCGGGCCGGCGCAATTGGTCAACGTCAATGCGGGGCTGGTCACGGCGCCCAACTGGGCGACCAACATTAACCCGGGGCCGAACGAATCCGGGCAGTCGGTCTCGTTCGACGTAACCAACGACAATCCGTCGCTGTTCTTCGTACAGCCTGCGATCGGCGCCGACGGAACGCTGACGTACACGTTGTATCCCGGCAGTTTCGGCTCGGCGCACGTCACCGTCGTGGCGCACGACAACGGCGGCACGGCCAACGGCGGCGTCGATACGTCGGCGCCGCAAACGTTCTTGTTGCAGGTCAAGTCGCCGCCGACCGCGACCAATGATTCCTACGTGCTCAGCACGAGCACGACCAACGTCACCCAGGCAAGCCAGGGAGTGATTGCCAACGACATCAATCCGTACGGCGGCGTGCTTACCGCAAGGATCGTGTCGCAGCCGGCCCACGGCACGGTGACGTTTAATGCCGACGGCACGTTCACCTATACGAAGGGCCCCAGCTTCCAGGGCCTGGACACGTTTACGTACAAGCTGGTCAGCGGCACGGCCGCCAGCAAACCCGCCACCGTGCAGATCGTGTCTTATGAGGCGGCCACGGTGCGCAAGTTGTACGAGCAGGTGCTGCACCGCGACCCGGACAACGCCGGGTTGCAGTACTGGACCACGGTCGTCCAGAGCGGTCAGCCGTACAGCGTCGTTGCGCAAGGCATCTTCGAGAGCAACGAGCGTCTGGATCCGATCATTCAGCAGTACTACCAGCAATTCTTCCTGCGCACGGCCGACGCCCAGGGCGTCGCTTACTGGCGAGACCAGGTCTGGAAACGCGACGGCGGGCCCGATAACGTGGTTGCGGGCATGATCTCCTCGCCCGAGTTCTTCCAGTCGGCCGGGGGAACCAATTCAGGCTGGGTGTCGGCGCTTTACAATCGCCTGCTCAACCGGCAGGCCGATGCGCAAGGTCTGCAGTACTGGTCGAACGTCTTGAATCAGAACCAGATGACCCGTCAGCAGGTCGTGCTGGGATTCCTGCACAGCAGCGAGAACTTCTCCAACGAGATCAACGGGTTCTTCCAGACCTATCTGCAGCGCGACGCCAGCTCGGCGGAACTGGCAAACTACTTGAAGCAGATGCAGGCCGGCGCTTCGCAACGCGACGTGCAGATCAGCATCATTGCCAGCACGGAGTACCGTAACACCCCCGCCCCGCCAGTCCCTGGAAGCATGAACAAGCTGAATTGATCGCAGGGCGTCTTCCCGGCCATTGCATCACGCGGAACCTGACTGCCCCAGCGGGTTCCGCTGCCAACTTGCGCGGATTGCTTGGACGGGCTGCGAATTGGAATCCCGCCTTTCCGCATGCTACCATGGCACGCGGGGTTCCCGCCTCGCCCACCGAATCTGTCGACCCGCCATGCAAAATCTCGCAACTTCGCCGCTGGCGAGCCTGATGGGGCTGCTCGCCTGGCTGAGCCTCGGCCCGGCTCTGGTTGAAGCTCAAACGGCGCCGGCCGACGGCGCCGCCGCCGTTGGTCTCCGCGAACGTGTTGCGTGGACAACCTCGCGGCTGGTCGGCACGCCCGATCCTCCGGCGCCTTATCAGACGGAACGCGCGTTCGGCGAGTTGG
>DASZUP010000681.1:0-9507 GCA_035547635.1 Pirellulales bacterium | reverse complement strand
CGGACCGGCGCTAATCGCCCTCATCGAGTCAGAGGCTGCACAGGATTTGCGTTTGGAGGCCGTTTCCGCGTTATCCGCGCAATCATCTCCGGACGTGCCCCGCGTGATGCTCGAGCAACTGCAACAACAGACGCCTGCCATACGACGGGCAATGCTCACCGCGCTGATTGCCAACCCGCAGCGCGTGGCCATGTTGCTCGACGAAATCGAAGCCGGCAAGCTTCGCGCTACGGAACTGGATCCGCTGCAGGCCCGCCGACTGGCCGCACATTCCGATCCCAAGTTGCGGGCCCGCGCGACAAAGCTGCTCGCCTCCGCACTGCCGGCCGACCGTTCCAAGGCCCTGGCCGACTATCGCGAAGCCTTGCAGCTCAAGGCCGACCCGGAGCACGGTCGGGAAATCTTCAAGAAGACCTGCACCGCGTGCCATCGCATCGGAACGCTGGGAGTCGACGTGGCGCCAAGCATCGCCGACTCGCGCACGAAAACCCAAGAGCAATTGCTGATCGACATCTTGCAGCCGAGCAAGGCCATCGACAACAACTACGTCAGCTATTCGGTCATCACGGCCGACGGCCAGTCGCTGGTCGGCATCATCGCCGCCGAAACGGCCTCTTCCGTGACGCTGAAGATGCCGGAGAACAAGGTCGTCTCGCTGTTGCGCAGCGAAATTGACGAGCTTCGCTCCAACGGCATCTCGCTGATGCCGGACGGTCTGGAACGAGGCATTTCCAAACAGGACATGGCCGACCTGATCTCATTCATCAAGAACTGGCGGTACATTGAGTCCGACGTCCCGGCGCGAGCGGGCAAATAGCTCTAAAGTCCAAGGTCCAAAGTCCCAAGTCCCAAGTTGTCGAGCGTCAGCGCCTTCGAAGTCCGACGAATGCCATAGGACCCTTTTGGTAATTCCATGTCGTAGACCTTGGACGTTGGACCTTGGACTTGGGACTTTCATCCTCCGCCGCGTCGTTTCATGTAATAGCGTTGCACTTCCGGCATGCAGCACTGCCCGCTGGGGGCTTTCGTGGCGCATTGAGCGTCGGGCGTTTTTGTCTTGGCGAGCAAGCCGCGGACCCGCTCCACGCCTCCTTCGCTCAAGTCCTGCTCAATCTCATCGCAGGTGAATCCGAAACAGGGGCAGATCGGCGCGTCGGGATCTTTGGGGTACACTGATCGCGACAAACGGTCGGCGGCGACGGTCCGTTCGAACTGGTCGAAGTACGCGACTTCGCAGCGAGCGAACGGACAGAAATAAGCCGTTTCAGGCAAGTTGCGGCGATCTTCGTCGGAAAGCTGAGCCGTTAACGTCTGGTCGCCGACCGGTACGCCCAGCGAACCGCAGCGTGGGCAGTGTGCGGCGCCTGTGTCTTCCGGTTCTTTGACGAATGCTTTGTTCATGGTCGCCACGACTCGAGATGCAATAGCCGGCGCCCCAACCCTGTGACGGAAGTCGACGCTCTCTACACCATAAATCGTAAGACAGGAGATTCCTAGATGGGTAAGCTGGCCGGCAAGGTGGCGTTGGTGACCGGCGCGGGCCGCGGCATCGGTCGAGGCATCGCGCGCGGACTGGCCCGCGAGGGCGCCTCGCTCGTGCTGGCGGCGCGCAATGAAAGCGAACTGGCCGCCGCCGCGGAGGAGGTCGAGGCGATCGGCGTCGAGGTGCTTGCCGCACCGACCGACGTGACCAGCGAGGAACAGGTCGACGCCTTATTCGCAAAACTGCGAGAACGGTTCGGCCATCTGGATCTGCTGGTCAACAACGCCGGCGCATTCGACGGCGGTCCGCTCGACGAGCTCTCCGTCGAAGATTGGGACAAAGTCATTGCCGTCAACCTGCGGGCGCCGTTTCTCTGCACCCGCGCCGCAATGCGGATCATGAAACCGCAGGGCGGCGGGCGGATCATCAACATCGGCTCCATCTCCGCCCAGCGCGTGCGATACCACTCGGCCCCTTATTCCGCCTCAAAGCACGGTCTCTGGGGCCTAACGCAGGTCACGGCGCTCGAAGGCCGAGATCACGGCATCACTTGCGGCTGCCTGCATCCCGGCAACATTCAGGTTGAGCGGCGGTTGACGGATCGGGTCGAAGACGCAGAGCCGATGATGACCGTCGATGAGATCGCCGAAGTCGCCGTGCTGATGGCTTCGCTGCCGCCGCACGTGGAAATGCTTGAAGCCATCGTGCTGCCGAGCAAACAGCTCTACGTCGGCCGCGGCTGACCCGACGCCGGCGTATCTTGGAGATCGGCGGACAGGCGTCGCCCGGGAGATCAAACCGGCCGTTTTTTCGATCGCCGGTGCTTGTCGCTCTTGCGGCACACGGTGCTCGGCTGCAGGCCGGCCAAGGCGAGCTTTTCCCACTCGCCTTGCTTCAAGGTCGAATCGACGTTGCGTTACTCGCTGAAACTGGACTTCGATTTCGACTTTGATTTTGATTCTGGTTTTGATTTGGTCGTGAACTTGAGCTTGTCGGGGTTTTTGCCCATCTGCAGTTCGCGCAGGTACTTTTGGGCCGGGCCCTTCTCCTTGCCGTCGATCTTGCCGTTGCCGTTGGAGTCGAACCGTTTCATGAAGGCGTCGTATTGTTCCTTCTGAGCCTTCTGGTACTCCGCCATCCATTTGGCGAACATTTGCTGCTGCTTCTTCATCGCTTGCTGCATGGCTCGCGATGAACCGCGCCCGCGACGGGCCTCGGCTTGGGGAACGGATAGCTGCAGGCAGCAAGCTGCGAGCAGCAAGGCCAGAGCAATCTTTGCGGGCCCAAAGCATGATGGACGTCGAGTCGTTGCAGCCGCCGCGACGAGATGTTTCATCTCTTGATTCTCCTTGATGTCCAGATCATGCCAGGAACCCATGCCTTCGAGCAGCGTTGGGGCCCTGACGTTCCTCAAGCACCGCTTCGCAGCATGATAACGCACCGGGCCCAGGAATGTTAATATTGTCAAAGTGTTACAACTTTGAAAGCATCCCCTGATCAGCCGCGCCGGGAAGGCGCGGGGTGGCGCCGCGACGCCCAAATTCTCGACGCAAAGACTTACAAAATAATACGTTACAACCACAGGCAGCCAGTTAGGAAAGGCGGTCCCCTGGAGCGAGTCGGGCTGACCGGTAGCTTCGGTTTGCGGCCCACCCGGCCCAGTCGCTTTCGCTCTGCCGTGCGTTAGAACGCCTGGCAAGGTACCACCGGCAGAGCGGAAAGCCCGCCTGCGCGGTCCGCGCTGGTAGGTTATCCTGACGTTTTCACTCAGCCGGCCCTAGTTAAGATCGATGAGTCGCCGCCGCGCAATCCAGCAAAAACCGACGCCCCGGCCGCTCCCTGCTCCCGCCAGCATCCCGCCCTGGCAGTGGTTTACGCTGGCGGCGGCCTTGCCGCTGGCAATCTGCGCGGCGAAATTGAATCTCGACTTGTGGCACGATGAAATCTACACGCTGGACGTGTTCGTGGCCGGCGGCCCCAGGAAGATCGTCACCGATTATTCGTTGCCGAATAACCATGTCTTCTACTCGCTGTTGCTCTGGCCCGTTCATCTGATTTCAGACAATAGCTTCGCGCTGCGTTTGCCTTCGTTCGGTTTCGCGGCCGCAACCATCTGGCTGACGTTTCAACTGGCTCGACGGCTTAACGACCTGCGCACGGGCCTGCTGGCAGTCGTTTTGCTGGGCCTGAATCAGATGTTTCTGATCCACGCGATGCTCGTCCGCGGCTACAGCCTGTCGATGTTCCTCTTCGCCTGGCTTTTCAATCTGGCGGTCCCAGCCGAAGGCCGCTCCCGAACATCGCAGCTCGCGCAAATCGCGCTCGCAGGCGCCGCATTTCTGTATGTGATGCCCACGAACGTACTGTTCTTCCTGCCCCTGGCAGCCATCGGCCTGGCGTGGGAGGCCTGGCCTCCTGCCGTCATGAGCTCTGCAAACCAGGCTGCGGCCGCGCGCCACGCAAACATACGTCGCATCGCCAAGGTCGCCGGTGCATGGACCGCCGCAGTCGTACTGGCAGCCGCGTGTTACGCGCCGATTATCCAACAGGTTCTCAATCAGCGAGGACCGCAGACGGGGTACTCCGTCGCCAGCTTATTCGAGCTGATCAAGAACTTCGTGACGCCGGCTCAGCATGACTTTTGGCCGCTGATTCCGCTGTTCGTACTCGGGTTGATCGTTTGGATAGTGCGTCGCGCACGCGGGTTGGCGACGTCCTCTCCGGCCCTGCCGATAGCCGCGGCGGTTTGTTTTTGCACGGTGTTTGCTCTCACAGCGTTGCTCCAGATCAGCCCCTTCCCCAGAAACTTCTGCCCGCTGCTGCCTCTGATTGCGATCATCGAGGCCTGGACCTTGGGCGAATTGGCGAACGCGGTCCCTTGGAAGTCGCCTGCGGCCGAAGCAAAAACCACGGTAGCTGCAGCGTTGCTCGTCGCCGCCGTCCTGGCGCCGCAACTGTGGACCTACCCTGATCGGCTGGCCGCCTATTGTCGCCGGCATCCCGGCGCCCATGACGGTTATTTCAACTACTATGCCGCCAACTATCGCCCTGCCGCCGTCGTCGAGAGCCTGTACCAGCGGACATCGAACGGCCAACCCTATCGCATCTTCTTTTCTGACGAAGACCATCTGAACCTGTCTTATTATTTCCAGCGCCTCGGCCAGCCGCTGGCGGGCGGAAGCGAAGCCGACCAAGGCGAAGGCTGGCCGCTCAAGATCTATGTCATTGCACCGGCCGCGGCGGATTGGCCGGGTTTGTCCAGGAAATCAGGCTTGAGCGAGAAGACGCTGCGAGCGTTCCCGGAACTGGCGGAGTTCGGATACTACCGGCTGTACGGGTCGACCGGGCCCGTATCAGGCGACCATGCCGAGTGAAACGGCCGCCCCTGCCTGAGCGAAATCTCCGACTTGGTCTTCGCCGCCAACCAACTCTTGCGGCGTTATCAACGCGCTCAACGCACGGTTACTCTTCTTGACGAGCGACTCGCACCGAGCCTGCACGGCAGGCCCTTGACAATCGACAACGGGACAAACACGCTGGCAGGATGGCACTTCCGCAGAGCAATTCCGCCGGAATCGTTGAAACTCTATCGCTCACAAAGCGCTACGGCGACGTCGCCGCATTGAACGGCTGCAGCTTGCAGATCGAGCGCGGCGAAGTCTACGGCTTGCTGGGCCCCAACGGATCGGGCAAAACAACGCTGATCCGCCTGCTGATGGGCTTTTTGCGTCCCACTTCCGGCTCAGCGCAGATCGACGGCCTGGATTGCTACCGCGACAGCGTGGCGGTGCACCAGCGCGTCGCCTACTTGCCCGGCGATGCCCGTCTGTTTCCTCAGATGCGCGGCCGCGAAGTGCTCAAATTCTTTTGCGACGTCCGCCCCGGCGCCAGTTTCCGCCGCGCGCTGGATCTGGCGGAAAGGCTGCAACTGGAACTGTCTCGAAAAGTGTCGATGCTCTCGACCGGCATGCGGCAGAAACTGGCGCTGGCAGCCGTTCTGGCGGCGGAAACTCCGCTGGTGATTCTAGATGAGCCGACCGCCAATCTCGACCCGAACGTTCGCAGCGAGGTATTGAGCCTGGTTCGCGAGGCGCGCCAGGCGGGCCGCACGGTGATCTTTTCCTCGCACGTCATGGACGAATCCGAGCAGGCCTGCGACCGCGTCGGCATCATGCGCCGCGGCGAACTGGTTCACGTGCAGCGCGTAGCCGACGTACGGCGGCAGCACCGCATCCGGGCGCGGCTCACAGGGCCGTTGCCGGGCGCACCGCGAGAGCTCGCCGCTCAGCTCACCATTTCAGCTTCGGGAGAGGACGTCACCATCTACACGCCCGGCGAGCTGTCGCCCTTGCTCGGCTGGCTGGCGACGTTGCCCCTGGCTGAAGTCAAGGTCGAGCCGCTCGGCTTGCGGGCGATCTACGATAGCTTCCACCCGCTCGACGGCGATAACGGCTTTGGGGACAGAGAGAGCGACGCCCAACGCGACGAGCGCGAGCGCGTATTGCAGTGGGCGACCCAGGGAAGATCGGCATGAACAGGGCGCTTTGGACGAAATCGTTCCGCGAAGCGCGGCTGCTGCTCTTCGCACTGTCGCTGCTGATGTTCGTCTTCAACTGGCTGTTCGTGTGGCTGACCAGCCTGGTCGACTTAGGCGCTTACAAGGTGATCATGCAGCACTTGCCTGGCGAACTGCAATCGATGATCAACTTGCCGTTGTCCAAGCTGGCCACGGATACCGGCCGGATCGCGTTGGCCTACATCGATCCGGTGGCGGTGTTCGCCGTGCTGAGTTGGGCGCTGGCTCGCGGTTCCGACTGCGTCGCCGGCGAGCTGGGCCGGGGCACCATGGAGATGTTGCTGGCGCAGCCGGTCAGGCGGCTCTCGATTTTGACCATCCACGCCGTGGTCACGACTTTTGGCGCCGCCGCGTTGGCCGGCGCCGCCTGGCTGGGCACCGTACAGGGACTGGCGGCCTGCGGCATGTCCGACGGAGTGGCGTACGCCGATTTTATCCCTGCGGCCGGCAACTTGTTTGCCTTGGCCTTTTTCCTGGCGGCCGTCAGTTCAATGATCTCAGCTTGCGAAAGCTATCGTTGGCGCGCGATCGGCATCATGGGCGGGTTCTACATGGTGCAGCTCGTGATCAAAGTCATTGGCCGCCTGGCGCCCAAGTTCGACTGGCTGCTGTATGGAACCTTCCTGGGAGCGTTCGAGCCCCAGGTCCTGGCCGTGAACCCCGAGCGGGCTTGGGAGCTGAGCCTCCGGTACGACGGCACGCTGCTCGGCCTGGGACTGGCGGCCTATGTGCTGGCGGCGGTCGTCTTCTGCCGGCGAGATTTGCCGGCCCCGCTGTAAGCGTCGCATCAAGTTCCGATAGCGTTTTTCCGGCTCGCGCGTCATAATGCGTCAAGTGACGCCCTCTGTTCGACCGCCTCCCTTGCGAGGAGCATGACTTCGATGCCGAAACGTTCGCTGTTTCTCCGCCTGTTGACCGTCGCGCTGGTTGCCGTGGGATGCGCCTCTCCGGCCAGCGCCGAAGATGCAGGCCAGGAGGATCTCAATCGGGCTATTGAGGCCAAGTTGTCCGCGGAGTCGTTCCGCGAGTTGGGACTGGTCGCCGACCTGTGCCAAAGCGCCATCACCAAGGGGCTGAGTAAGGAAAACGAGTCCTTCGCCAAGCACCTGCTGGCCTCGACGCTGCTCAAGCGCGCCGAAGCGGTCAGCAGCCCGCTGGTAGACGGCGGGCAATTCGACGTCCAGAGCGCGCAGCGCTGGCGGATTGCCGTGCAAGAACTGGAAATGGCGATCAACGCCGATCCCGAAATGGCGCAGGCCCAACTGCTGATGGGCAAGCTGCAAGCGTTGCCGTTCGGCGACGCCGAGCGAGCCAAAAAAGCGCTCGATGCCGCCGTCCGACTGACAGCCGACGACGCCGCCGATCGCGCCGAGGCGCTCCGCCTGCGTGCATCGGTGGAGAAAGATCACGAGAAACAACTGGCCGATCTCAACGCCGCAATCCGTCTGGCGCCGGCCGACGCGCGGCCGTTGCGCGACCGCGGCAACGTCTATTTGGCGCAGAGCAAGGCGCAGGAAGCCTTGAAGGATTTCGACGCCGCCTTGAAACTTGATCCCGAGGACTCGGCCACGTTTGAAGCCCAGGGGCTCGCGTACGGAATGCTGGAGAAATGGGACGAAGCCCGCGACGCCTTGACGCAGGCGGCCGACTTGAACCCCCGACTCGCCGGTGCCGATGATTCAGCGGGGTAGAATCAATCTGCTTGCCGGCGATAACGAAGCGGCGGTCAACGACGCCACGCTGGCATTGCAGATTGCGCCGAATAACGTCTACGCCCTGCTGCTGCGTGCGCAGGCGTACGGCGAGCAGAAGCAATGGGAGAAAGGCCTGGCAGACGCCGAGCAAGCCGTCACGCTGGCGCCGGGCGCCAGCCAGTCGCTCCGCATCTGGGCAATGCTCGTCGCCGCCGCGGACAAGGTCGATGAGGTCCTGCCCGAGTTGGAGCGGCAGCACCGTCAGGCCCCTGAAGATACGGCTGCGCTGCTGCGTTTGGCCATGATTTACGGCTCCAAAAAACAGTTTGAGAAGGCGATCGACGCCTACAGCGACACCTTGCAGCATGAGCCAACCAACTGGTTCGCCTATCAAGGCCGCGCGGACACGTACCTGAGCATCGGCAAGCAGGCCGAGGCCCTGGCCGACTATGAGCAGGCGCTCAAGCTTGATCCGAACAATAGCGGCGTGCTGAACAACCTGGCGTGGCTGCTGGCGACTTCTCCCGACGATAAGCTTCGCAACGGCAAGCGAGCGATCGATTTGGCGTTGAAAGCCTGCGAGGTCACCGACTACAAGCAAGCCCACATCCTCAGCACGCTGGCCGCCGCTTACGCCGAGACGGGCGATTTCGACACGGCCAAAAAGTGGTCCGGCAAGGCCGTGGAAACCAGCGACGAATCCATGAAGGAACAGCTCTCCAAAGAATTGAAAAGCTACGAGGAGGGCAAGCCTTGGCGCGAACTGCAGAACGAGACGCCGAAGGCCGAAGGCGAAAAGGCGGAGAGCGACAAGGCCGAAAGCGAAAAGGCGGAAGACTAACGCCGGGAGAGAGGCTCTGAATCGCGCCGACGCTTATGCTTTGGTTTGCGAGTACACCGCGAGCGACAGCCTGCGCAAACACATGCTGGCCGTCGAGGCGGCGTTGCGGGCCTATGCCCGCAAGTTCAGCGAAGATGAAGAGACGTGGGGCATGGTTGGCTTGCTCCACGACTTCGATTATGAGCGCTGGCCGAATCCGCCGGACCATCCGCTCAAGGGCGCCGAGATTCTCGCCGCCCGCGGCTATCCGGAACACGTGATTTACGCCATCAAGTCGCATGCCGACTACCTGCCCGACTGCCCGCGGCTCTCGCGACTCGACAAGACGCTTTATGCCTGCGACGAGCTGGCGGGGTTCATCACCGCCGTGGCCATGGTGCGGCCCGAGGGAATCGTCGGCATGCAGAGCGGCAGCGTTAAAAAGAAGCTCAAACAGAAGGGCTTCGCCGCCGCGGTCAATCGGCAGGACATTACGCAAGGCGCCGAGGATCTGGGCGTGCCGCTCGATGAGCATATCCAGTTCGTGATCGACGCCCTGCAGCCGATCGGCGCCGAACTGGGACTGCTGCGGTAATCCGCCTGGCCGGAACTTGCGGCGTCGCCGAGCGGAGTGACCGGGCTGCGCTGACTCGCGGTCATTCGTCCGTCGGCAGACGGCTCTGCGACTTTCCGACGGCATTCCGCCCGGTAGCCAGACGAGCGCGAAATGCCATTGAGGGAGTTCCCCATGCGGCCGCCCTGCCTGAGGCGGGAGAAGTCAATTCCGCCGCCTGCGCCAACAACGCTTTGCGCTCCGCGGCCAGGCGAGCCAGCCGCCGCATGATCAGGTAAAACGGCGGCAAATAGACGACATCGGAAACGAACAACACCGCCAGGAATGCCAGCGGCAGCTTGCCGGCCGCCACGTAATAGA
>DASZUP010000680.1:0-11808 GCA_035547635.1 Pirellulales bacterium | reverse complement strand
GCGGGCATTCAAAGGCCGATCGTCCTGCATCGAGCGGCAGTCGCGGCCAGGACAACCCAAGGGGCCAGGCTTCAAGGGGCTACGCTCGACGCGTCGGCGGCACAAGACAGCCGGGACGCACTGCGGCTATACTTCAAGTTTTCTATTCATCCTATCCATCTATCGAACAACGGCGGGAGTTTTCTCTGTTACGGATCATCAATTACCCTCATCCTACGTTGCTGAGGCCCTCGAAGCTGCTCAAGCGGGTCGACGCGGAACTGCACCGCATGGTGCGGCAAATGTTCGATCTGATGTATTCCGACGAACATCGCGGCATCGGATTGGCCGCTAACCAGGTTGACCTGCCTTACCGCTTGTTCATCGTGAACCTGGCGTCCGATCCGGCTTTGCGCGATCAGGAATTCGTGTTCATCAATCCAGTTCTCAGTCGTCCGAAGGGCATGGCTGAGGCCGAAGAAGGGTGTCTGAGCCTGCCGGGGTTGTACGCGCAGGTGCGGAGACCTGAGAAGATCACCATCAACGCCTACAACCTGTCGGGCCAGGAAGTGACGTTCGAACTCGACGATTTGTTCGCCCGCGCGGTGCAGCATGAGACCGACCATCTCGACGGCGTGCTGTTCATCGACCATCTCACTCCGACGGCTCGGTTGGCGGTGGAAGAAACGCTCGACGACTTCCGCGAGCAATTCGCCGGCCAACGCGAACGCGGCGAAATTCCCGACGACGAACAAATCGAGGCCCGGCTCGCCGAACTGGAACGAGCGAGAACGTAATGCGTTTGATCATGATGGGCACGGGGCCGTTTGCGGCGCCGATGTTCCGGGCCCTGTACGATACGCCGCACGAGATCGTTGCGCTGGTGACGCAGCCGGTGCGTTCGAAACGCGCGGGGCGCGAGCCGCCGCCCAGTCCGATGCGGGCCGTGGCGCAGGAACGCGGCACGCCGATTCTCGATCCCGAAAGCATCAACTGCGACGAAGCGCGGGCCGCGCTGGCGCAGTTCGAGCCCGATCTGTTCGTCGTGGCCGACTATGGGCAGATCCTCTCGCCCGAAACGCTGGCGGTGGCGCCGCATGGCGGAATCAATTTGCACGGTTCGCTGCTGCCCAAGTATCGCGGCGCGGCGCCGATCAACTGGGCGATCTTTCGCGGCGACACGAAAGCCGGCGTCACCGTGATTCACATGACGCCGCGGATCGACGCCGGCCCGACGTTGGCTCAGGCGGCAATCGAGATCGGGCCTGAAGAGAACGCCGTCGAATTGGAAGCACGGCTGGCGGAACTTGGCGCCCCGCTGATCTGCCGGACGATCGATGACCTGGCCGCCGGCCGGCTATCGCCGCTGCCGCAGGATCCGGCGCTGGCCAGTCCCGCACGACGGCTGCGAAAGACCGATGGGGAGATTGATTGGTCTCGCTCGGCCCAGGAGATCAAGAACCAGGTCCGCGCCCTGGAGCCATGGCCGAAGACTTACACCTTTTGGCATCGGCCGAACAGCGCGCCGTTGCGGCTGATCCTGGGCCGCTCGCAGGTCCGTCTCGGCGAACCCGCCGGCGAGCCGGGAACGGTGGTCGAAGCTGGAGGCGGCGAGTTGGCCGTCAAGACGGGCGGCGGCGTGCTCGCCATTCTCGAGGTGCAACCGGCCGGCAAGCGCCTGCTGACGAGCGAAGAGTTCTTGCGAGGCTATCCGGTCCAAGCCGGCGAGCGATTTGGCCCGGAATAGCGCCGGCGACTTTTTCCCCAAGCGGACCGTCTATGTCGGCGGTATCGCGCACCTGTCGGTTCTGAGCTTGATGGCGCCCGAACTCTTTGCCCGAGCGTGACGTATAAGCACCCGACGGGGAGCCGAAGGGCCGCCAGCAGTTGGGACTTGTCGCAGGGGCCGGCAGCGTTGTTACGATCGCGTTTGAGCGGGTTGTTGGCCCCCCGCCCCCAGGTTAGCATGAATCTTTTCGCCGCTGGCGATTTCCGTGAAAGCGTGAGTTCTCGTCTTGTTCAGTCTGTCAGGTAAAGTCGCCTTGGTCACCGGCGCCAGCCGCGGTATTGGCCGCGCCGTGGCAGTTGGCCTGGCCCGGGCCGGATGCGACATTGCGGTTAACGACTTCACCGGAGAAACGGACGAAGTCGTGGAAGAGATCCGGCAGACCGGCCGCCGTGCCCTGCCGGTCCGCGCCGACGTAGCCGATCAGACCGCGGTAGAGAAGATGGTCGCCGACACGGTCGCCCAGTTCGGCCGGCTGGATATCGCCGTGCCGAACGCCTGCTACAGCGACCGCGAGCCGTTCTATGAAGCGGACATGGCGGGCTTTCATCGCACCATCGATGTCACGATGTGGGGCGCCTTTTACGTGGTGCGCGCCGCGGCCCAGGCGATGATCCGCCAAGGCGAGGGGGGGTCGATCGTCGTGATCAGCTCGCCGCACGCGTTTACTCCCGTGCCTCGGTCGATGGCTTATAATATGTCCAAGGCCGCCGTCGATCAGATGGCGCGCACGGCCGCTATTGAACTGATCGATCACAGGATTCGCGTCAATCTGATTCACCCGGGGTGGATCGATACGCCGGGCGAGCGGAAATTCACCAGCGACGATCGAATGCGAGAGGCTTCGGCCGCCTTGCCCTGGAAGCGTTTAGGCAGGCCCGAAGAGATCGCACGCGGCGTGGTCTTCTTGTGCGATCCTGAAAGCGACTATATCACCGGCGCCGGATTGGGCATCGACGGCGGCATTACGCTGCCCTGGTGGGCCAATCGAGGCTCGGCCGTTCCGGAATAACACCCGTTACACATCCAACGCATTTTTACAGGCCTCATGACGCTCTACTACCTGCCGTGCAGTTGCGGAAAGAAGATTGAAGTGGATGCCGGCCAGTCCGGCTTGAACGTGCATTGCCAGTGCGGCGCCGACTTGACCGTGCCGACGATGCGCGGCTTGAAACAGCTTGAACCCGTCGAAGCTCCCAGCGAGGCGGTCGCCGCCGAGACGCAGCAGGCCAACTGGGGAGCGCGCCAGGGCGTTGTCTTCCTGGGGTTGGTGGTGCTGCTCGGCGCGCTGCTGCCGGGACTGTTCGCCTGGTACAACTATCCGCAGCGGCCGCAGTTGTTTCGCACCGATTTCAAGGAGTTGAACGCCGAGGAGATCGAGCAGGCCAGCTTGCCTGAGACTTGGGAGCTGTGGAAGGAACTGCACCAGGGGTTTGAAATGCAGGGCGAGCACCCGCAGATGCAGGCGTACATGGCGGCCGAGAAGCAGGCCCGCGAGAAACTGACGGTGATCTGCGTGGCGGGCGCGATTGGCCTGGCAATTATCATCGGCGGGTTGTTCATCAAGCCGCCGCCGGCCCGCTAACCGTCACATTTTTCTATCCGTCGGGCGTCTCATTCGGCGCGCCCGGCTTTCTTTCCCCAATCTTTGATCGCCGAGTCGGCGACTTTCGCCAACGGCGTGTAGCGAGGGTGGCGAGACTCCTTGTAGGGATCGTTGCGGGCGGCGTTATAGCAGCAGATCAAGGACCAGCGGGAGTTCGGCGATGTGTTTTGATCGGAGCGGTGCAGCAAGTTGCAGTGAAAGAACAGCGCGTCGCCTGGTTCGGCTTCAATATAAGCCAGTTCCATCCGTTCCAGCGCCGCTTCGACCCGTTCCATGTCGGCCCCGGTCTGGTCGCCCGTCTTGCCGTGATCGATTCGGCCCATCTCGTGCGAACCGCGGATGACCTGCAAGCAGCCGTTTTCACGCGTGGCCCGGTCGACGGCAATCAAGCAACTGGCTAACAGGGGAAACAAACAGCCGTTGTGGTACCAATAACCGTAATCCTGGTGCCATTCCCAGGCGCCGCCGACAAACGGCTCTTTGAGCATCATCTTCGAGTGGTAATGGTAGACTTCTCCGCCGAGCAACTGTTCCATGCGATCCACGATCCGGGGCGAACGGGAAAACATGGCGTACAGATCTTCACCGGGATGGTTCCACAACGCCAGCCGGGTCTCGCGACCAGTGGAATCGCGGCGGCCATAGGCAGACGCCGTTAGCGCCTCGTCCTGCCGGGCATACGCCAGGAGCAGGTCCATTTCTTCAGCGTCGAACAACTTTCGCGCCAGCAGGTAACCGTCGCGCTGGTAGGCGGCCAGTTCCTCGGCGGATAACGGCAAGGCGGACATGCGGGCTTCTCCAGTACCGGTGACAATCATAAGCGGGCGGCGTCCTCATTATCTCCATCAATGCCGGCGGCGGAACTGCCGTAGCGGAATCGGCGACGATTCCGGGCCTTGGCGCTTCGGCAACGGGATTTTCACGAATTCCGCGACACATCCTCTTTCGGCATAATATCACGCCGCCGGCGCCGAATCATGTTCGTCGCGCCCCCTGCTGGATCTTGATTACCGATGCGGTATGGCTACCTTATGAGTAGGCAAACTGGGGGAAGGAACCTGCCGCCGCCGCGAGCCGACTTCGCTCGGCTTGACCCAGGCGCCGGCGCCTCGGTTTTTGATCCGGCGGATTGCGCCGTCGAGCCTCTTTTCTGCAGATGAATTCATTTCGCCGCAAGGCCGGGGTTGCAGTGGCTGAGTCGCTATTTCAACGTTCCGCGTTGGCGAGCGGTCTGATCGGGCAGCAGGAACTTGCTCATGCCAAAGATCTGCTGCGCAACAGCAGCGATACGCAGGCGCCGCTCAGCGACAAGTCGCTGGCCGAGAAACTAATCGAGCTGGGACACCTGACCGCCTGGCAAGCGGCGCGACTGCGAGAAGGCCGAACGACGTTCACGCTCGGCCCTTATTGCATTGTCGGGAAGATCGGCGAAGGCGCTTTGGGGTCGCTGTACAAGGCCGAGCACTCGGTGATGGGGCGGATGGTGGCCATCAAGGTGCTGCCGCCAAAGCTTTCGACGCCCCCGGCCATCGCCAGCTTCACGGAACTTGTTCGCCTGCACGCGAGCCTGGAGCACAAGCACCTGGTCCGCGCTTACGACGCCGGACATGACCGAAACGCGCATTTCCTGGTCACCGAATATGTACCGGGCGTCGACCTGCGGCGCTTGGTGCGAAAGCAGGGCAAATTGACCATGCAGGCCGCCGCGGACATCATCTGCCAGGCTGCCGAGGGATTGGCCTATGTCCACGAACGAGGCCTGGTTCACCGAGATTTGAAGCCCACCAACTTGCTGGTCTCTGACGAAGGGCACGCGAAGATTTCCGATCTTGGTCTGGCGGGCTGGGCCAACGTGGCGGAACTTGCCGAGACGGCGGACGCGCCGCTTACGGGTTCGCCCGACTACTTTGCGCCGGAACTGTTTCTCGATCCTGACGCGGTTCAGCCGGCGAGCGACGTTTATTCGTTGGGCTGCACCTTGTATTACGCCGTTACCGGCAAGGCGCCGTTTCCCGGCGGAACCGCGGCGGAAAAAATTCAAGCGCACCGCGAAAAGCTGCCGCTGCATCCCCGCCGGCTCAACCCGGAGTTGTGCGACGAATTCGTCGAAGTCATCGCCGACATGATGGAGAAGGATCCCCAGCTTCGGATTCGCTCCGCCCAAGAGGTCATCGCCAGACTCAGGTAGCGGCGGAGAGCGGAACTCATCGGGCGGCGAGTAGAAAGACTGCCGTTCTGCAGCAGCGGCGCGTCGAAAAGCCTTGCTTTACTCGACCTCGAGCGGTTGCAGGCTGATGGTCTTCAGGCGGCCGTAACGCTCGACAAGCAGTTCCAAGGGGCCGCTCGCCGAGAGTAATTGCCGGAATTCAGCAGACGACGCGAACGGTTTGCCCCCAACCTCGTAGATGCGGTCGTTGACGAACAGCCCGGCCTGCGCGGCGGGGGAGCCGGCCGTAACGCGCGAGAGGACGACCGCGTTCGGCTCGGCGTCGTCAACCCGCCAGGAGATTCCCAGCCGCACCGGTTTGCCCGTCAATTGCACGTCCAAGGCGATCGGTTCCGCCGCTCCCGCGCGCTCGACTTCGATTCGGGCCGGATTCTCGGCGGACAGTACCAGCGATTTGAACTCCTCGCCGTCGGATATCGGCTGGCCGATGAAACGTATGATCTTGTCTCCGGCGCGAATGCCAGCTTGCTCGGCCGCCGAGCCGCGGGCGACGCGGTCGACGATCAGCCCCTTGCCGGCTGTCTCCGCAGCCGCATCCCAACTCAGTCCTAAGCGGCTGGGCGCGGCCGGCAGCGGGCGCTCCCATTCCTTTTGCGTAAGTTCCGATTCGGTCCGGCTCGCCTGGCGAAAACCGGATAGTTGCGGTTGTTCCGCCAGGTCGTATAAGACTCCGGAAATGACCTGCACCACGCGATGCATGCCCGCTACGTTGAGCTTTTCCGGGTCGTCGCTAGGGCGATGGTAATCATCGTGCAGGCCGGTGTGCAGCATCAGCACCGGGATGCCGCGTTGGAAGAAGGTAAAGTGGTCGCTATCGTCTCGCATCTTCCAGATGAAATTGAACCGCAGGTTCGCATCGCGGTTGTTCAAGCTCGTCAGGCGCCTCAGGTCGCGGCTGGAGCGGGCGCCGTAGACCTCGACGGTATCGTTTCGCAAACGGCCGATCATGTCCATGTTGAGCGCAATTCGCACCTTGTCGAGCGGAAGCGTGGGTTGCGAAACCCAGTGCTTTGAGCCGAGCAACCCCTTCTCTTCGCCGTCCCAATAGGCGAACAGGATCGTACGTTTCGGCCGCGTTTCCAACTGGGCGAACGCTTCCACGATTTCCAACAATCCGGCCACGCCGCTGGCGTTGTCGTCGGCCCCGTTGTGGATGAAGCCGGTCGGGCCGTAGCTGTTTTGGAGCGTGCCGTAACCGACATGATCGTAGTGCGCGCCGATCATGACGACTTCTTCTTTCAATTTCGGATCGCTTCCCGGGAGCAGTCCGAGAATGTTGCGATATTGGGCGCCGAACGACTGGTAGTAGCCGCTACGGCCGGCGCCGCCGGCGAGTTTGTGCTTTTGAAATTCGCGGCCGATATAGACGCCGGCCGCATGCCCGCCGCGACTGCCCGCCTCGCGGCCTTCAAACGTGTCGTCCGACAACCGCTCGGCATGCCGGCGCAAATCGTCGACGGTGATCGACGAACTCAGCGACGTGATGACATGGCTTTCGGCCGCTCGCAGGTCGAGACTGCCGAACAAAAGTCCGCAACAGGCGAACAATGAAAGCGAAGCGGATACAATCAATCGTGTCATGGAAAGGCAAAACTGCAACAAGTGCTGGGCCGCGAGAAACCCCCTGGTCATGGTATCTGAGCGGCCAGGACGCTACTAGAGCAATCGTCGGCCGGATCATTGTAACAATGCCAGTCCGACGCGGTTCTTTAACAATCTACCCCCCCGCTTTCGCGCCCTTCCAACGGGCAGGCAGCTTTGGCTGGCGACTTTAGCGCCATGCGTTACATTAGTCCGCCGAGTTGGTCCTTGCCGTCTTTCGCAATCAGGAGCATAGTGCCCATGGCCGACGTCGTCATTCGTACTCGCAATAACGGTCCGTTCGTCGTGGATGGGCCCGTCACGATCGTCGACGCGGAAGGGAACAAGTTCCCGATCAGCGGCGATAAGCCATCGATTGCGCTGTGCCGTTGCGGGCATTCCGCAAAAAAACCGTTCTGTGACGGAACTCACAAGACCTGCGGGTTCCAGGCTTCGGAGACGGCGCCGGCGTGATATCGGTACACGCGGCGTTCGGAACAGGTTTCGAACTGCAGTGGTAGAACGGAACTTGTTCCGTTCGAACTTTCGGTCGTTCGGGGCGCGTCGTGCGTCTTGCCCGGCGCGGAACAAGCTCCGTGCTACGCTGGCGGGCGCACTGGCGTCATCAGCCCGTCACGTCGGCTTGCGTCCAATGGCCGTCGATCAGCCGCCACATCTTGCCGTTGGGGTTCTTGTCCTGCAGGGCAGGCGGAAGTCGATGGGCGCGCACGTTGTCATAACAGGCCAACATGCCGAAGCGGTGCAGCGAGGCGGGAATGCCCACGGCCGTAAAGCCAGGATGGCCAGTTGCGGGGTAAGGGCCGCCATGGTTCATGGCCGGACTGACCGCCACGCCAGTCGGCATCTTGTCGTTGAGCAGCCGGCCGACGTGCGGTCTCAGCCGCGGCGCCAGCTGATCATAAAGCGCGTCGTCGCTGCCGGCCGTATCGGAATAAATGCAGCCCGTCAGATTGCCTTCCAGGCGGTCGAGGATCTGGCCCGCCTGAGCGGCGTCTTTCGCGACAACCAGCAACGAAACGTTGCCGAACGCCTCGCCCTGCAGTCGTTCGGGATCGGCGAGGAACTGGTCTCCTGAGGCTTGCAGCAGCGTATTCGCATAGCGATACCCCGGGCCGTCGGCCGGTTGCCCGCCGACAAGCGTTTGGGCGCCCGCCTGGGTGAGCGCGGCGACGCTTTGCTGCAAGGACTGGGCGACGCCCTTGGAAAGGAGCACGCCACACGGGGATGACTCGAACTTGTCGCGAACTCCGGCGATGAACTTGTCCGTGGCCTGGCCAGCCAACAGCACGATCAGGCCCGGGTTCGTGCAGAACTGGCCCGTGCCCAGCAAGCAACTGGCGGCGAACTCGTCGACGAGTTTGTCGCCCCGTTCAGCCAGGGCGCCGGGCAGCACGACGACGGGATTGATGCTCGACAGTTCCAGGTAGATCGGTTTGCCGGCCGCATCGGCGGCGGCCTTCAGTTTCAGCCCGGCCGAGCGACTGCCCGTGTAGGCGATGGCGCCCAGCCGCGGATCGGCGGCCAATCGCTCGCCGTCGGCGTGGCTCGTGCGGTAGAGCAGTTGAACGGTTCCCGGCGGCAGTCCGACTTCGGCTGCGGCGGCCTGCGCTTCTTCGGCGAAAATCCGGGTCGTGCCGGGGTGCGAGCTATTGGCTTTGGCGATGACGGGATTGCCGGCCGCGATCGCGGCGGCAAAATCGCCCCCTGAAATGCTGCCGAATGCCAGCGGGAAGTTATTCGGGCCGAACACGGCCACCGGCCCCAGCGGCACAAAGCAGGAACGAATGCCCGCCTTGACGTCGATGGTCGGCTGGCTCCACGAGCCCTCGCGCGCGGCGGCTGCCGCCTGACGCAACTGGCCGGCCGTCCGCGGGAGCTCGACGTCCGCCAGACGCGGGGAAATCGGATAGCCGGTTTCCAGATGCGCCGCCCGGGTCAGCTCATCTTTGCGGGCTTCGATCTTCGCGGCATAGTTCTCCAGGAACAAAGCGATGCTTTCCGCGGGAGTTTCCCGGAGTTTGGTCGCGGCTTGTGCGGCTGCCGTCAACGCGGCGTCGCAGTCGGCCCAGGAGCTGATCGGATAGACGTCCGGCAAGAGTTCGCCGGCGGCCGGGTTTTCGGCCTGAAACGTCCCGGCGGCCTGGGCCGCTCGCCACTGGCCGTTGATCAATACGGGCTGAGTCGTCATGGCTGCTCCTTGCATGTTCGGGGGCGTATTTTTCTTAGGGCGCAGGCTTTGAGGCGCACCGCAAAGGGAGGCGTCTGTTCGGGGCAGGCAGACTCTGCCGCCCGGGCATTTTCTCCAGCCGGCAACGTCGCTGGTCGCGGTTTGAACGGAGCATCTTATCATACTGAGCGGGACTATGCTCAACCCCTGACGGAGGATACGATGCAGGCTTGGGCGTGCGTGCGGCGCCGATTTGCCGGCCAGTGGCGGCCGGCGGCCGGCGGCGCCGAGGATGTTGCGTTGAGAAATGACCCGAACCCTGCTGGCGGCGATCGCCCGATTTCTGAGCGGCGCCAGCGTGCGCTGGATCGATTGCCAGCCGGATACCTGCCAGCGGGTTTATTTCGCCAACCACACCAGCCACCTCGACCCGATCGTCATCTGGTCGTCGCTGCCCGCCGAGGTGCGGGCCCTGACTCGGCCCGTCGCAGCCAAGGACTACTGGGAAAAAGGGGTGGTGCGGCGCTACCTGGCTACCGAGGTCTTCGACGCCTTGCTGATCGACCGCAAGCACATCAAGGTGCATCAAAGTCCGGTTGATTTGATGCTGAAGGCGATGGGCGACACCCACTCGGTGATCATCTTCCCCGAAGGGGGGCGAAACGCCGGCGCCGAGATTGGCGAGTTCAAGAGCGGCTTATACTACATGGCCAAGAAGCGGCCCGATCTGGAGTTGGTGCCGGTGCATCTCGACAACATGAACCGGATTTTGCCTCGCGGCGAGTTCCTGCCCGTGCCGCTGTTGAGCTGCATCACGTTTGGCGCGCCCATTTGGCTCGAGGCCGGCGAACCCAAGACAGAGTTCCTCACGCGTGCGCGCGACGCCGTTCGTCGCCTCAAAGAAGCATGAACTTGATGCAGGACCTAACGACGTTCGGCCTGGTCGGCGGCGTGCTGATGCTGCTGACCGCCGCCACCGGCATCGGCCAGTTGCTCAAGCGACAGGTCGACACGGGGTTGAACCAGGCGGTCGTCGAACAGTTCAATCTCCGCATCCGGGCCTGGTGGGTGCTGTGCGCGGTGCTGGCCGCGGCGTTTCTGCTCGGTCGCACCGCGACGGTGGTGCTGTTCGGACTGCTTTCCTTCTGGGCCCTGCGAGAATTCATTACGCTCACGCCCACGCGGATGGCCGATCACCGGGCGCTGTTCTGGGTCTTCTCCGTGTTCACGCCGCTGCAATATGTGCTGATCGGCATGAACAAATACGCGTTGTACAGCGTGTTGATCCCCGTCTATGCGTTCTTGTTTATTCCTGCGCGCATCGCGATGGCGGGAGATTACAAACGCTACCTGGAACGCTGCGCCAAGATCCAGGCCGGGTTGATGATCTGCGTTTACTGTTTGAGCCATGCTCCGGCGCTGCTGTACCTGGAAATCAATCCGCCGTCGACCCGCCAAGCCGCTGCGGCTAAGGCCGCGACGACGACGGCGCCCGACGAGGGAGCCGGCGAACAGGGCGCGGAGGCAACTGCCGGCAACGACGCCGACCGCGGTTCGAACGCCCGCTTGCTATTCTTCTTCCTGCTCGTGGTGACGCTCGGCGACGCCTTCCAATTCGCCAGCGAGAAACTGCTGGGCAAGCACGTGATTGCGCCGGCCATCAGTCCCAACCGCACTTGGGAGGGCTATCTCGGCGGCGTCGCTTGCGCCACGCTGTTCGGCGCGGCCATGTGGTGGGCCACGCCGTTCGAGCCCTGGGAAGCGGCCATCATGTCGGTCGTCATCACCACCATGGGCTTTGCCGGCGGCATGACGATGTCGGCCATCAAACGCGACCGCGGCGTGAAAGACTACGGCACGCTCATCGAAGGCCACGGCGGCGTGCTCGACCGCATCGACTCCACCTGCTTTGCCGCCCCGATCTTCTTTCACTTCACGCGGTACTGGTTTACGTAAGCGGCGCCTGCCTGCACCGGCAAAAGGGAACTGGTTCCGTTCGAAGTTGTCGAACGCTTCGTCAAGCAGGCTCTGGCGGCAACTTCGGATCAACCGTTGGAGCGCAATCCGAGCTGACGTCCTAATCCTGGTCGCCGTCATCCTCCTCGGCGCCGCCCCAGTACTCCGATTCCTCGACCATGTCGTATTTCTTGGCGAGTTCCGGATCGGTGGTGGTCAGGCGGACATAGTCATCGTCAATGCCGCCGGCTTCCGAGTCGAGCGTGACGCCGTCGTTGCGCATGGCCTCGAGCTCGTCCGCCGCTACGCGAAGGGCTTGGATCATGCCATCGATCGTTTTCGATTCGGCAGTCAGCCACTTTTTTCGCCAGAGCATGATGTACCGTTTCTTCCCTTGTTTCCACAGTTCGGCGTATTTGTCTCTGACGTAAGGATCGAGTTGCTGAGCGAATTCGGCTGATAGATTCAAAAGTTTGATGAGTTCC
>DASZUP010000679.1:0-9450 GCA_035547635.1 Pirellulales bacterium | reverse complement strand
GACGCGTAAGCCCGGCCATTGATTCGTCGTAGGGCATCACCACGCGCGTCGTCGCGATCAGCATGGCCAGCGTTCCGCCGATCAGCATGCTCAAGCCCATCATCAGCGCCCAGAACCACGCCTGGCCGCCGAGCCGTACGGCCGTTTCCGCCGAAGCCTTCGCCGGCGCGTCTGCAGTTATCTGCCGCCGGTAGAGCAGGGCGGCATTGATTCGTTTGGGCAAACCCGGACCTGCAAACACCAGACCGGAATCAACTTGAACCAGATCGCCGCCGGCTTCGATGTATTCAAGCGCATCCGCCGGCGAGTGCACGCCAACCGAACTGATGATGATCGGCTCGCCTCCAAATTGTTCGCGCATTTCCCGAACGGTTTGCAACGCTGCTTGAAACCCCGCTTTCCCAATCCGTATTTCCTCATCGGGCGCAGCCTCATCGCCAACGACGATTCCGGCAACCTGCCCAGCGCGAATGGCGCTAACGCAAAGGTCGCTTTGCGACGCGTCCTGCCAGGTTTTGGCATCGACCGCCACGAACAATGCCGGGCCTTCGAGCAACGCATTGTGTTGATGCGAGGCAAGCGCGCCATGCATGTGCTTCAAAACATTGACGGGCGCCACGAAGCCATCGACCCGGTCGGCAAGGAGCGCGACCATCTGCTCGGCCTCTTCGGCCGAAGCCGGCTCGAGTCGCGCCGATAGCGGCTGCTTGAACGGCCCGTCTTGCTCCAACCGCTCCCGGGCGACCGCAGCCGAGATGGCCGCCAGAGGCGCCGCAAAGTGAATCGTCTCGTCCGCCGCATCCATGCACAGCTCGCCCAGTCCAGGCGGCGGTTCCACCACGATCGGTCCGATTTCCAGAAAACCGAAGCCGAATTCGGCCAGGGCAGGGGAGCCTAGCAAATGAGGATCCAGCCGACAGCCCAGCCCGACCTGCGAGGGAAAGCAAATTTCGTTGCGCTCGATCGCCAGTCGAGCATCGGGCTGCATGTGCCCCATCAATTGAATCACGCCCCGGCCGAGCGGCAAACGAGCCAAGGCGCCCATCCCTCCGAGCGCAATGCTGCGCGCCATCTGCGGCCGAAGCCGAAACAACAACGGCCGAAAGACAGTCTGATAGCTCCAATCGGGCATCAAGCAACCTTGTTCTGCAGCCAGGCAGTTCTTGCTCCCGGATGCAGCCGAGGCGCCCGGAGAAACCTGATCTTAACCGCAAGCGTGAGACAGCGATAACCGCGGTGAGCGCAAAATGCGGGCTCGTCATCACTTCGGCCGCTCACCTGCCGCGACCGGGGAGCAAGCGGGCGCTCGCTCTACGGCGGAATGCCGCGCGGAGTGTCCCAGGGCATAAGCACTCCCGGGTGTGCTTCCGGAAATGCAGGTCGCATGGGTAGGATGCCGCCCGCAATCGTTCCCCATTCAACTATGCGGCGGCCGAGGCCGGCATTTGCTCCAGGCCCAGCCACACGCGCGGACAGCGTGGTAAACCAACATCGCGGGCAAGAAGCCGCATACGGCAATCACCAAAGCGAAGAGCAACCAGGCACAAGACAGGATCACGATACCTTGCGCTACGCCCGATGGCGCCGCCACGACAACCGCCGCCAGCACGGAAACGACGGCCATCAACAAGAAAATGGATTTCAGGCCGAATTGAAAACGTGGTGGCGCCATGCCCGCCAGCCTATCCGGTTCCTGTCGGGGGCGCCAACCGCCTCCAGTTCGGGGCAGAGCCGCCGTCGCCAGAACTCCTACCAGTCGCCAGTCGACTCGATGCCCTTGGTACGTATCGCGAACATCGGCTAGATTGGACCTTGAGCCGCCGCCCGTTCCCGGCGGCGCGTAATAGCCCTTACTCACACGGCGCCCTGGACCTTGGTTACCGATTTTCTCGCAAATTTGTTTGTCCGCAGCCGCCTGGTGCTGGCGCTCGGAGTGACGCTGCTGACCGGCATGGCCGTGTGGGGCTATCTGCCGCGGGCCCCCGAAGACGAACCGGCCAAGGCGGCGCCCAAGCGGGTTGCCGGAGAGAGCGACGCGAAGGCCAAGAAAGACGCGTCAGACCAGTCCGCTCGAGAGCGGGCCGAGAGCGAGTTCCAACTGACCAAGTCCGATTGCCTGCTGCTCGTCGAAGCCGAGGACCTGTTCACCCCTCGCACGATGGAAGCGGTCCGGCAAATGGTCCGTGACGTCAAAACGCTCGACATTGTGGATTCCGTCGTCTGGCTGGAATCGGCGCCCGGTCTGAATATCTTCGGGCTGGCCGAGCCGCTGCTGCCGCCCGACGGGGCCTCGGCTGAGCGGTTGCAGATCGCGCGGCAGCGTGCGCTCGAACATCCGTTGGCCGCCGGACAGTTATTGTCCGACGACGGCACGGCGCTGCAGATACTGATCGGCTACGACTGGCTGTTCATGACCCAAGAAGACTCCGGCGCCACGGAAATTGTCCGCGAAGCGGAGGCCAGCCTGGCGCGCTCGCTCGGAGCTGACGCCTCCACGGTCACAATTCGCGCCACCGGTCGGATTCCACTCTGGAAGGCGGAGCGAGACGCCTTCAGCAGCGACCACCGCAAGTACCAGATCATCTCCTATACGATGATCACCGTGCTGGCGCTGCTGTTGTTCCGCGGTTTGGTTCCGGTGCTGATCGTCGGCATCGGCTCAACGCTGGCGGTCTTCTGGACGTTCGGCATCCTCAAGTTCTTCGACCATGAGCCAAACGATATGACGGCCGTGGTCATGCCGGTGCTGGTGGCCATGGTCAGCTTCACCGACGGCGTACACCTGATGATTCACATCCGGCGCAAGCGAGCCGACGGCCTTTCGCCGATCGATTCGGCCGCCTCGGCGATCCGCGACGTCGGACTTCCCTGTTTTCTCACTTCGCTGACCACCGGCATCGGCTTCTGTTCGCTGCTGTTGGCCAATTCGCAGTACATTAAGAACTTCGGCTGGGACTGCGCCTTCGGCGTGGCGGCGGGGTTCGTCGCCGTCGTCACGGTCATCCCTTTGTTGAGCAGCACCTGGCTGGGGCGGAAGCTGGAAAGCCGCGGCGAAGACGAACTGATCGGTCGCAGCCTGGAGCGGTTCCGGCCCGGCATCGATTGGATTTTGAAGCACTCGCGAATGGTGACCGTGGCGGGCGTGCTGATCACGGCCCTGTTCGCCGCGGCGGGCGCGCAACTGCGGCCCGACGAGAAATGGGAATATGCCATGCCGACCGGCGCGCCGGCCTACCAGGCGATGGCCTGGTGCGGCGAAGCGTTCGGCGGCATCGAGTTCGCCCACGTCACGGTGAGTTGGAACGCTGACGGCAACGTCTCTCCCGCTCAGGTGCTGCAAATTGTCGGCGAAGTGAAGGAACTAGTCGAGCGCGAACCGCACTTGAAGCATCCGCTGGAGATCGGCGACTTGCTGGCGACTTTCCCGAGCGACACGGACGATCCTGAGACGCTGATGTCGTACGCCTCGCTGCTGCCCCCCTCGCTGCGAGACATGCTCTACGACCCGGGAAAACGCGAAGCGAAAGTGCTGATGCGCTGTCAGGACCACGGCATTCGACTGTATGCTCCGGTCTTCAAACGCGTCGACGCAGGGTTGGCGAACCTGGCGGCGCAACATCCGGGCTTTGCCTTCGATCTGGACGGCGGACCGGTGTGGCGCGCCGAAAACCTGTACCAGGTCGTAGTCGATCTGGCGACAAGCCTGGGCAGCGCCGCAATCATCATTATGGTCGTCATCGCCGTCGTCTATCGCTCGGTGCAGCTCGGCGTGATTGCCGTCATTCCGAACATGCTGCCGCTGGTGGTGACGGCGGCGTTTCTCGTCTGGACGAATTACGCGTTGACGATCGCCGCCGTCTGCGCCTTTACGGTCTGCCTGGGAATCGCCGTGGACGATACGATCCATTTCCTTTCCCGTTTCCAAGCGGAGCTGAAGCGAACCAGCGACATTGATGAGGCGATCCGTCGCAGTTTTCTCAGCGTCGGCGCCGCGCTGATCACGACAACGCTCGTGCTGGTCTCCGGCTTCGCCACGGTATTAGGCAGCCAGATGCCGGCCCATCGCATCTTCGCAGGCATGGCTGTTTCTACTATTGGCACGGCTCTGATTGGCGATTTGGTTCTATTGCCCGCCATGCTGGCCGCCTGCTATCGGCCACGAAAACCGGATGCCGAGAAAGCGACCTCAAGCAGCTCAGACCGCGGCGAAATCCTGGAAGGGCCATCGCCGCGGATTGCAACCTTAGGATTGGAACCATGAGCACGACCATTTCGCGACAACGAAATACGATGTTTGCATGCCTCGCGCTGCTGGCCGCTTGCTCCGTCAGCCTTGCCAAAACGCCCAGCGGCGCCGAGCCCGGCGCCGTCGAAACGCCTCCGGCTGAGCAGGTCATTGCCGACTTCGAGTTGCGAGACGTCTGGGGCAAGCAGCACAAGCTATCGGATTACGCCGAGGCCGACGTGATCGTCGTCGCTTTCCTGGGAACCGAATGTCCGCTGGCCAAACTGTATGGCCCTCGATTGGAGCAATTGGCTCAGGAATTTGCCGGCCGCAAAGTACAGGTGCTGGGCATCGACGCCAACCAGCAGGATTCGATCGCCGAGATGGCCGCTTACGCTCGGACGCACGGCTTGTTGTTTCCGCTGCTCAAAGACGTCGGCAATGAAGTGGCCGATCGCTTTGGCGCCCTGCGCACGCCGGAGGCATTCGTGCTGGACGGCAAGCGGCGCGTCGTTTATCGCGGCCGGATCGATGATCAGTTCGGCATTGATTTTGCCCGCGAAAAGCCGCGCAAACACTTCCTGAAAGAAGCCCTGGAGGACCAATTGGCCGGGCGAGAAATCCGCCGGCCGCAGACTGAGCCGGTCGGCTGTTTCATTGGTCGCGTTCGCAAGCCGGACGAAACCAGCAAGATCACCTGGTCGAACCAGATTTCACGACTGTTTCAAAAGCACTGCGTTGAATGTCACCGCGAAGGAGACATCGGCCCGTTCTCGCTGACCGAGTACGACCAACTCGCCGGCTGGGGTCCGACCATCGAAGAAGTCATTCAGCAGCAGCGCATGCCCCCCTGGCACGCCGATCCGGCCCACGGCGACTTCCGCAACACGCGAGGGATGACGGACGAGGAAAAGCAACTCGTGTACGACTGGGTCGCCGCCGGTTGCCCGGAAGGAGATCCCTCGCAGCTTCCGGCGCCGCGTGAATTCCAGACCGGCTGGCAACTGAAGGAAGAGCCCGACGTGGTGATTCCGATGCGGGACCGGCCGTTCGTCGTCGCCGCGGAAGGCGCCGTCGACTACCAGTACTTCGTGGTCGATCCGGAATTCAAGGAGGACAAGTGGATCGCCGGCGCCGAGATCGTGCCGGGAAACCGGGCCGTCGTTCACCATGCCATCGTGTTCATCCGTCCGCCCGATGACGCGGATTTTCGCGGCATCGGCTGGCTCTCCGCCTATGTGCCGGGCCAGCGGATCGAAAAGCTGGAGCCGGGTCTGGCCCGTCGCGTGCCAGCCGGTTCGAAACTGGTTTTCCAGATGCACTACACTCCGAACGGTTCCGAGCAGCAGGATCAGTCGCGGCTGGGGCTGATTTTCGCCGAGCCCGACTCGGTTCGCGAGGAAGTGACGACGATCCTGTCGCTGAACCAGACTTTCGAAATCCCGCCGGAGGCGGACGACTATGCCGTTGAAACGAAGTGGCGGCGTTTTCCATCCGCTGGTCGTCTGTTGGCCATCGCGCCTCACATGCACGTGCGAGGAAAAGCATTTCGGGTCGAGGCGCAGTTGCCCGATGGAACGACTGAGATCCTGCTTGACGTGCCGCATTACGACTTCAATTGGCAATCCACCTACGTGCTTGCCAAGCCGCGGCGCTTTCCTGCCGAAACGAAAGTCCGCTGCATCGCCCGCTTCGACAATTCGGACGAGAATCTGAACAATCCGGATCCTTCCCAGGCCGTGCGCTGGGGAGACCAGACCTGGGAAGAGATGGCGCTCGGCTTTTTCGCCGTCACGCGCCCGCTGGATGCCAAGGAAGACGATGCCAACCCGGATGACAAGCTATCGCCCGAGCAACTCGCGGAAGCTAAAACGAAGGCCCGCAAGCTGCTCAAAGATCTCGACGCCGACGGCGACGGCAGAGCCCGGCGGAGCGAGACCACGGAGCAATTCGCCAGGTTCGCCTTTTCGCGTTACGACACGGACGACAATGGCGTGTTGACCTTGGAAGAATTGACCAAGGCAACGGAGAAATCGCTACGGCGTAAACAGCAACGCCAAAGACGCTGACCGCAAGGCGGGCGCCAACAGCAGGGATCGAGACCCGACGTTTTCCTCGCGGCGCCGATTGTCAGGCCGAGAGCGCGATCGTCATAACGGGCTATCGTCGAACAAGAATTCGCCCCCAGCAGGGCGGAATTCGCATTCGCAGCCGCCCGTTGCGGGCTTCGAACATACGACCGGGCTCCAGCAGATCTTCAAACGCTCCGTCGTCGCCGGTTGGCATGGAAAGATCGACTCGAACTGGCTCCTCCGCCGCGTTGACGGCGACAATCACCCGCTCGTCGCCTGCTTCTCTCTGAAACGCGAGTTGTTCGGAGGCAACGTGCAACTGTCGGTACATTCCCGTTCGCAGCGCCTTTGAACCGCGACGCATCGCGGCGAAGCGTGCAATAGCCGACGCCAGGTCGGGATGCGCTCCGCGCGAGGCGGCGGCCTCGGGCGTTGGCAGCGCCGGACGAAGCGGACGGTCGTCGCCGCGGGCTTTGACGCCTTCCAGGCCCCACTCGCTGCCGGCGTACACGGACGGCACGCCCGGCATGGTGAACAGCAGCAGGTACAGCGGGTACAGATGCGCCGGCGTCCGCAACTCGCTGGCCACTCGGTTGACGTCGTGGTTATCGGCGAAGTTATACGTCGTCAGCCCGCGGTACAGGCCGCCATCTCCGAACAGGCGGTTGAGCGAATGCCCGATTTCGAAATAGTTGCGGTCGTTGTGGCTGGAATACAAGCCTTTGTAACACTCGTAGTTCGTCACGGCGTCCAGCAGCCCGGGACCGGCCAACTGGCGATAATCTCCATGAATCGCTTCGCCCAGCAGCCAGAAACTGGGCCGCAGTTGGCGACAAAAGGCAGCCAGATCGCGGAGGAAATCGCGGTCGAGGGCATACGCTACGTCGAGCCGCAGCCCGTCAATGTCGAAGCGTTCCGCCCAAGACCGCACCGCGTCGAACAAATGCGACTTCACGTCAGCGTTGTGGACGTTCAGTTTGACCAGATCGAAGTGTCCCTCCCAGGCCTCATAAGCGAACGCATCGCCGTGGGGGCTGCGATGGCCGAAGTCTACGCCGGAGAACCAATCGCGATACGCCGATTTCTCGCCGTGCTGCTGCAAATCGCGGAACGCCCAAAAATCGCGGCCGACGTGATGGAATACGCCGTCGAGAATCACTCGGATGCCGTGCGAGTGCAGCGCGGCGGTCAGCCCTGCCAGAGTCTCGTCCGTACCGAGCCGGCGGTCGACGTGGTAGTAGTCGGCCGTGTCGTAGCCATGGGCGGACGACTCAAACAGCGGCCCCAGGTAGAGCGCGTCGGCGCCAAGCCAACGCAAGTGATCGACCCAGCCGTGCAGTTGCGACAGCCGATCGTTGGGCGCCGAGTGGAAGTCGTTTGTCGGCTCGGCGCCGCACTGGCCGAGAGGATAGATGTGGTAGAAAAATGCATCCTGCGCCCACGAGTGCGGCATGCCTGGTCCTCCTGATTGACGGCTGCTCGCCGCAATGCATCGGTTTAATGCTCGGGTTCAATACACTCCGGGGCGTTGTTCCTGGGGCTGTTGACCAGCGTGCTGACGGGATAAGCGACCATGTCCTTGTCTGGAAAAGGGCGCAGCAGCGGCAGCAATCGCTCCGGCTCTTGAACGGCAACGTCCAACCACAGGTTATAGCTTTCTGGCGGAATGATGACCGGCATCCGATCGTGCAGCGGCGCCATCAACTCGTTGGCGTCGGTCGTGAGGATCGTGCACGATTCCACCGGCTTATCTCCTTTGCTCCACCGTTCCCACAAGCCGGCAAAGCAGAATGGGCCGCTCCCTTTCATTTGAATAAAGTACGGTTGTTTGGCCTTGCCCGTCTTCTGCCATTCGTAAAAACCGTCAGCCAGGATCAGGCACCGCCGCCGCTTGAAGGCATGGCGGAACGCCGGCTTTGTCGCCACCGACTCAGATCGGGCGTTGATCATCCGGTTGCCGATTGACAGGTCGTCGGCCCAGCCGGGAACAAGGCCCCAGCGCAGCCAGACCAGCTCATGCCGGTCGTGATCATCGGCTCGCACCGCCACGATCTGCTGCGTCGGCGCAATATTATAGCTCGGAGGCAAGGGGGGCAGCGGCTCGAACAGGCTCAGCTGTTCGGCCAGTTTGTGCGCAGCCACGTGTTCGGAAAAGAAATCGTTGGTTCGCGTGAAGCGTCCGCACATGCCGTCCGTCTCATCCGTTGCTGCAAGGGCGCCTGCGGGCGTTCAACGTCCAGTCGTTTCCTCGTCCGCGGGCCAATCGTCCGTGCGGAACGGAGTGGCCGGCAGTCCGTGTGCATTGACCAGGTTAGCATCGGGGTTGGGAGCCCAGGCGTAACGCACGGCGCGGGGGCTTTTCACTTCCGGGCTGGAGACGACCACCTGCTTGCCTTCGATCCGCGCCTTGGCCGGCTTCCATTGCCGATCCTCGCCGGCAATCACAAAGCCCTTCAGCTCCCCGCCCTTGGCTTGCAGTCCGCCTTCAGCGTGCGAGAAGGAGACCACGATCTCACCGCCGCGCGCCTCGTGGCCGCTCGGCAGCGGTCCGCTCGTGGCGCCAGGTTGTTTGCCGTACACGTCGCCCAGCGCCCAGAGCGCCAGACGACGTCCCACGTCTTGCTTGTTTTGCGGGTGAATGTCTTCGGGATCGCCAATGTCGATCGTAATCGCCATGCCCGTTTTCGGCAGACGCAGCGTCTTGAGCATCCCTTCGCGGACCTGCATCCAACCTTCGCCCGGACGTCCGAAGTTTGGCAACTGGACCCACGCAAACGGCAGCTCTTGCCCCCAGCGCGTCCGCCAATCTGTCACTAGCAGCGGCAACTGGTACTGGTACAACAGGCCCTTGCCGGGACGCGTGTTGGCCTCGCCCTGATACCACAGCACGCCGCGAACGGCATAAGGAATCAGCGGCGCGATCTTGCCGTAGAACAATCCGCCAGGGCCGCCGCGACGGGCGCGCTGGACGACCGGATCGAACGGTCTTCGGGGGGCCGGCTTGCCGGCGGCCTTGGCTTGGGCCGCCTGCTTGCGCCAGCGGGCCAGCGCCTTTTCGTACTGAGCCTTGGCCTGCGCCTCGTCGAATGCAGCCCAGGCTTTGGCCTGAGCCTCCGAGTCGGCCTTGAGCTCCGGCGTGGCGGCCGGCGCGGC
>DASZUP010000678.1:0-13487 GCA_035547635.1 Pirellulales bacterium | reverse complement strand
CAGTGCTCGCTTGTGCTCGTACAACCGCGTTTTCAACACGCGCAGCGCCTTGGCTTTGTTCTTATGCTGGCTCTTTTCGTCCTGGCAGCTCACGACGATGCCGGTCTCGTAGTGGGTCAGCCGCACCGCCGAGGCCGTCTTGTTGACGTGCTGCCCGCCGGGGCCGCTGGCGCAGAACAAATCCAGGCGGTAGTCGTCGGGGCTCAAGTCGATTTCCACGTCTTCCGGTTCCGGCATCACCGCCACCGTGGCGGCCGAAGTGTGGATGCGGCCTTTGGCTTCGGTTTCCGGTACGCGTTGGACCCGGTGCCCGCCGCTTTCGTATTGCAATTCGCGATAAACGCCTTCGCCTTCAAGGCCCAACACGAGTTCTTTGAAGCCGCCCAACTCAGTCGGGTGCAGTTCCAGCACCTCAACCTTCCAGCCTTTGGCTTCAGCATAGTGCTTATACATGTCATACAAGTCGCGGGCGAACAAGGCCGCTTCGTCGCCGCCCGTGCCGGCGCGAATCTCCATCACGCAGCGCGTGCGATTGGCGTCTTCCCCGCCGATCGTCATGTCCAACAAGTCGCTCCAAACCTCTTCTCGCTCGGACTTCAATTGCGGCAACTCGGCCTCGGCCAGTTCGCGCATCTCGGCATCGGTCCCTTCGACCATTTCCATGGCTTCGGAGATTTGGCTGTTGAGCTCCTTGAAATGGCGATACTTGGTGGCCAGCTTGGCGAGCGAGCCTCTTTCTCGCGCCACTGCGGCCAGCTGGGTCGAATTGCCCAGCACCTCGGGATCGACCAGTTGTTGTTCGAGTTCGTCGAAACGAGCCAGTTGTTGATCCAGCAGATCGCGCATGAACTCAGGTCCTGCGGGAAATAGGAGTGTTCGGGCTGCGCAGAGAAGATAGCCGCGCGGCGCCGATGAGACCAGAGGGATGGATTGCGCTCGTCATTCGGCGGCACGCGCTGATTGGCATGCGGCATGGCGCCCCAAGCTGGGCGCGACCTGCGCATAACGCAGGCCCTGCAACGAACGACGAGTGATCGAACGAGGAAGAAGTTGCGTCGAGGACCGACGCTAAGATTCCGCCGTTTCGCTTTCGGCAGCCTTAGGCGCCTTTTTGCCCCGCTTCAGGCTGGCGTAGCCGGCGCCGGCGAACTTGCTCTTGAACTTCTCGATCCGGCCGGCCGTGTCGACATACTTCAGCTTGCCCGTGTAAAACGGATGGCAGGCACTGCAAATATCGACCTTGAGCTCGGGCGCCGTGCTGCGGGTTTGGAACGTGTTGCCGCAACCGCACTTGACCGTCGTCTCAAAGTACTTGGGATGAATATCTTTTTTCATGATCCGCGGTCCTTGTTCAGCGCTCTAACCAGACAACGGGGCCAGCACGCTCCGTCAGCCTGGTTTGCCGTTGGCTATCAGCCCGATCCTTTGGCCTAATTCGTAATACAGTAATCTATCAGCGGCCCGGAAGGCCGGCAAGGGCTTTTGTTTTCCTGCGACCGGCGCCATTGTTTGGAGCTGCGGATCAGGTCTGCGGACGGATTGATTTGGCCGCCGGAATTTGCGGACCGGCAAATTTCCTGATTTCGTAGGCGGTTATGAATTGGCTGCGGCTTTCTGCGGCTCCGCTTTAGCCGCCTCGGATTCCAGGCGGCGGGCCTTCAGCAGACTTCCGTGCCGTTGAGGGGACTCGTCGTTGCGGTAGGCCTCAATCGCCTGATCGGCCTGGCCGAGCGTCTCATACGTTCGACCCAGATTATACCAGGCGCCCGGGGTCCAGGGGCCGTCTGGCGAAGGCTCCAAGGTGCGCTTCAGGAAGTAATCTTCGGCCGTCGTAGGGTTGCCCCGCTCAAACGCGATCAGGCCCAGCCAGTAACTGGCATCCTGCTTTGACGTCCGTAGGTTCTGCAGGGCCTTCTGCGACTCCTGCGTCATCTTTTTCTTGATTTCAGGATCGGTGATTTGATTGAGCTGCATGCCGTGAGCCGCCGCCACCCCCTCGATCTCGACATCCGGCAAACGGACTGCCTGATAGTAATGGTTGGCCCCGGTTGGCCCCGTGAAATTGCCCACGAGATGTTGTGTTCTGCCTCGCCACAGCAAAGGCGCATTCTCGATCTCCTTCTTCTTCGGGTGCGGGTAGAAGGTCAAGAACGGCTCGAGCTGCGCCGCCAGCCGCAGGACTTGCGGCGATTTGCGATCGGCAAGCGACAGCAGGCGTTCCAGCGGCAGTGGCCACAGTTCGGCCTGTTCAATCTGGGGCAGTGTTTTCAATCGCTTGGCGAGTGCCGACGGATCGGTAGAAAGCTCGAGCTTTTGGTCGCCGGATAGTTTGGCTTCAACGACCGCAGCTCGTTGTTGGAGATACAACGGCGAGCCTTCGATTTCGGCCGTCAGCTGGGAAACGTCGGACGAAACCAGCGGATAGGCGTGTTCTGCATCAAGGTCCAATTGCCGCAACAGGCTGTCATCTTTGGCCGCTTGCGCGAGCGTTGCAACGCCCTTGCCGCCAGGCCCGGGAATCGGCAGTCCAAGCCGCATGTCGAACAGATAAAGCTGAGCTCCGTCTTGCTCGGAAGCGTCGAGCAGCCCGACCAGCGTAACCGGCTTGCGGGCCGCCGGCTTGAGCAGCACCACATCCATGCCTTGCTGGCGCGCCAGCAGCATGAACAGCCAGGCGCGGTCTTCGGCCTGGCCATGTCCGAGCAGGAGCAGGTGCCAGGCGAGGCACGGCAGCGCCGCTTCCGGCTCTTCTTCGGACGGGGCGGGATCCAATTGAATATTGCGCACCGTCCAGTCGAACAGCCGTTGCGCTCGGTCCAAGGCGGAGATCGCGTCGCTACAGGCCAGATTGGAGATGCTGCGCAGCCAGACGGCTTCGCGCAAGGCCGCGCCGTCAATCGTCGCAAACCGCATGTCGCCCAGGTTCTCGACGCTCTTCAAATCGCGCACCGCCTCGGGCAGGCCGGCGACGAGCGGATCCGGCTTCCAATCCGCCGCCGGTTTTTGCGTCATCAGCCAGCGGTTGAGTTGTTCGATGACCGCGGCGGGCGTGTTCCCATAAATCAGCCTGACGGCGGACTGCGTTATGCTCTGTCTTTCCTTAATCGTCGGATCGACATTGAGCGTGTCGGGGCTGTTGAGCAGGCTGGCCGCATAACGGAAGGTATCTTCGCGAGCGCGTGCATCCATCCGTTGCTGCTGGGCCGCGTTGGTCGCCGGCCGTGGCGTCTCTTCGCCGCATCCGCCAGCCAGGATGGTTGCGGCGGCGATGAGCGCCGCCATTCCGGCAGGGCGCCGCAAGCTCTGGATTCGGAACGCTGGGAGCATTGAAACGGAATCAGCCGTCAGGCGGTAGAACCCATTTGCCGTCCGCTTCATCGCCCCCAGGCATTGTCGCTTATGCACCAAGCGCCTCCACAGTCTGTCTCAGTCTAACGATTCGGGTCAGCAACCCGCCAAATTGGTCGAGCGGCACCATATTGGGCCCGTCGCTCGGCGAACTATCCGGATCGGGGTGTGTTTCAAAGAACAGGCCATCGACCCCTACGGCCGTGGCGGCTCGGGCCAGCGGTTCCACCATGGCACGGTTGCCCCCCGTGGCCGAGCCCAGTCCGCCTGGCTCCTGCACGCTATGCGTCGCATCGAAAATCACGGGTACGCCCAGCGCCTGCATCTGCGGGATGCACCGCATATCGTTCACCAGCCGGCCATAGCCGAAGAACGTTCCTCGTTCACAAAGCAGGATGTTTTGGCAACCGGCCGCGGACAGCTTGGCTACCACGTGCTGCATGTCCCAAGGAGCCATGAATTGCCCCTTCTTCACGTTTACGGCTCGGCCGGTTTCTGCTGCGGCGACCAGCAGATCCGTTTGCCGGGCGAGAAAAGCGGGAATCTGAAGCAGTTCGCAGACCATGGCCGCCGGCGCCGCCTGGCGTGATTCATGGATGTCGGTCGTGACGGGCAGCCCGGTGACTTCGCGCACGCGCTGCAACACGGCCAACCCGCCATCCAGGCCCAATCCGCGAAACGCGGCGGCGCTGGTCCGATTGGCTTTGTCGAAGGATGCTTTGAATACCAACTGTACCGAGAGTTCGGCGGCAATCTGCTGAAGTCGCTTAGCGATCTCCAGCGTCAGCGCCTCGCTTTCGATCACGCACGGCCCGGCAATCACCAGCAGGGGGTGGCCGGCGCCGCAGCGATAGGGACCGATCGTGGCCGGATTGTGGGGGGCGGTTGGATGGGGCAACGGAAGCTGATCCTTCCCGGAGAAAGCCTGAACCAATCAATATACCTGCCCGCATGCATTGCGACAGGTACGCAGCGCCTTTACGGAGCGAGGCAAAGAGTTGTTTGCCTAAATTACTGTTCGATTTGCGTGAAGCAAGCTCATCCGGCGCCGCCTTGTCTCAAGTTGGGAGCGTCCACGGATGGAGCCCAGCGGGGGACAGGAATCAAATTGGCGCAGACTCGTTTCGCAACGACCAAAGGCGTCGGCAGTAAATCATTGTAGGGACATAGCTTGAGATTAAAAGGCCGATGGTTCGTCTCACCTTGGGACGAATTTGAGTCGTTGGAGCTGCTCTCGCAGGGGCTTTAGTTAATCCAGGGGAGATGCTTTGCAAGATCATGCAGTCTGCTGCGGTATTGCTCTACGTTGGCGTGACCTTTCGATGCTTTCTCAAGCTGGGATTTCTCCCTGATTGCGTGTTGTAACACCTTTAATGAAAAAGATTTGTGTTCTGTGCTCTTGCATAAATTTGCTGCTGTTCGCCCATTGGCACGCGGACTGCAATAAGGGAAAGACGCTCGCCGGCAACGACGAGCCTTAAATCCTGACTGGCCCGCGGGGCCTCTGACGACTACCGGCTGGACGGTTGACTTGCCCCTGACCGTCCTGCAAAGCCAATGTGTACGTGGCGCGTCAGAGGCCCCCGTTTTTTTGCGCCAGGCACAGGTCGCTGCCCGGATCAGGCTGGCGGCGGCCTTATCTCGTGCTGAAGTCGCCCCTGCCGTTTGTCGGGGGTGTGCGTCGTTCCTGACGCTCTCATTGGGAGCACAAGGCGCGGTACTCCGAGCGGCCAGACAATTTGCGAGACGTCAGGTTTCGTCTGCGGCATTCGAGAGGCGAACAAATCCGTGATGGCTGCCGCAATGCAGGGGATGGTTTGTCGAGGCGACCGGTCGACGAGACAGCTTGCTGGACGTTGCCGTCCGACGAGGCGCCGCCGATTGGGCCGGCGCCTCGCCGTCGGCTCGGCGGGCGGGGTCAGTCGAGAGGCGGAGGCAGAGCGTCGTCTTGCGCGGCTGCGCGGTGATTATCAGGAGGGCGGCGCTCTTCGCCACTTTGATCGCCATCGGCTCGCGCCAGGTGTTCGCCGACGTGCGTCCATGCCTCGGCGGCCTTGGCCAACTCGGCGGCTCGGGCGTAGTCCTCGTCCTCGAAAGCGCGGCGCGCTTGGTTGTAAACCTTGCGGCTGGCTTCAAGGAACTTCTGGCCCGGCCCCTTATCGTAACCCTCGCCGCGAGCGTCGCTGGCCCGGTCATACGCCCGCCGGATGTCTTTGCGGGCTTTTTGCTCGGCATCATGGCGCTCGTCGGTTTCCGGCGGAGGCGGCAAGTCGACATTCGACTTCAGCGTCGCGCGAAGCAGATGCCGCAATCCGCGACCGCCATCATTGGCGGCGACTCCCAATTCTCCCGCTCGTTCGGTCTGTCCGTCCTCGCGGGCTTTCAATGCCGAGCGATAGAGCTGCGAGGCTTCGTCAAACAGTGTCTGGTCACGGTCCGCTGAGCTGCGTTCGGCATGAGCTAGGAGCAGGGCTACTTCGCTGAGCGTGTCGTATGCGTGCCTGAGATGGTCGGGACCATGTTTGCCGTGGGGGCCGCCGGGTTTCGGCGGCGGAAAGGCAACGGAGCGGGACGTGAAGGCGTCGCCGGCGGCAAGTAGTCCGCCGAGCAAAAGCGTTGTGAAGGCCGTTTTGTACATGCTTGGATCCTCCTGAGTTTGAGATAAAGTCGTTGGCTTCGTGTTGACTTGTCGACACGGGACCTTTAAAGCAATCGCCATGCCGGCCAGATTCGGCGGGCAAGCGAAGCACGCGGCCCGCACTCGATGGAATTCCGAGAAAATGGCTGCATTGATAAAGCTTTGGGAGGATTCAGCCACGGCGCCGCAGATTATTGGGCCGGCTGTTTTTTAGACGACGCGCTCGTTGCTTGGGCAAGAAGCCCCCGTGGCGCCGGGGGGATTTCGCCGGGCGCAGCCGACGCCGGACGTGTGGCGGGCGAACTGTCCGCTGCGCGGCGGGCTGATTTTAATGGGCCGACTTTAATAAGTGGTCAGCGCCAACCAGGCTGCGCCGGTCAGCGTCGTCAGCACCGTTAACGGCGCGCCCACCTTCAGATATTCCAGGAAACTGAGCTCCGTGCCCGCTCGGCGGGCGCTTTCCACGACGATCAGGTTGGCGACGGAGCCAAGCAGCGTCAGATTGCCGGCCAGCGTGCTCGACATGGACAGCGCCAGCCAGGCTTGTTCCTGTTGCGGAATTGCTTCAATCAGAGGTTTGAAAAGCAGCACGGCGGGGACGTTCGAAACGAGATTGGATAGTCCGACGGATAACGCGCTGATCAGCACGACGGGCGAGTCGCGCAAGGCGTGCCACTGGTCCAGTCGCCAGGCATGGACGACGTGCATTTCGAACGCGCGGACCACGACGAACAGCCCGGCGAACATGACCAGCAGCGGCCAATCGATCGCCTGGTAGATCTTTTCCGGTCGCAGCCGGTCGAGCATCAGAAAGGCGGCCGCAGCCAACGCGACCAGGGCGATCGGTTGGCCGGCGAAAAACAGGCCGACCATGATCAGCGTGACCGTCAGGCTCTTGACGAGCAAGGCCGCGTGGATGCGAGGCTGAGGCGCCTGGCCCAGCCAGCGGCGATCGGGCGTCGTCTCACCCAGCATTTTGCGATAAACGATCGCGACGATCGCGTAGTTCAAAACCAGGCCGACCAGGGCAATCGGCGCCAAACGGGCCGAAAACCGCAGGTAGGAAAGGTGCGACAGCGAGCCGATGATCATATTCTGCGGGTTGCCTGTGATCGTGGCGACCGAACCAATATTGGCGGCCGTTGCCAACCCGACCAGGTACGGGATCGGCGGGCGCTTGAGCCGCTGACAGAGCGCCAAGGTCAAAGGCGTCATCGCCAGACAGACGACGTCATTGACCAGGAACGCTGACAGCACGCCCGACAAGGCGATGATCACGGCCAGCAACGTTCGCGGGCCTGAGAAACGTGCGGCGAGTTGTTCGTTCGCCAGCGTGAAAAAACCGGCGAGCTTGAGTACGCCCACCACGACCATCATGCCCAGCAGCAGCACGATCGTGTTAAAATCGACGGCTCGCGCCGCCTCGTCCATATCGATCGCGCCGCAGGCCAGCATGGCGGAGGCGCCGATCAATGCAATGCCGGCTCGGTCCGTCTTCAGGCCCGGCACGCGGCCGATCGCCAACATCAAATAGGTCAGGCCGAATATGGTCGTTACCAGCGCAGGGGCGGTTGCCAAGTTTGCCACGTCGTGCGGATCCTGTTCCTGAATTGCCCGCTTGTGCGGCGGCCGGTCTGCTCGTCGCCGCGACAGAAGACTAAGCGATGTGCCGCCAGACGCGGAAGCCCCAGGAAACGAAAATCGTGTGGCGTCATTCCCCGCTGAAAGCTGGAGACTCAAGGCGGCGCGTCTGCCGGACGGCGATGCGGCAAGATCGCAATCGGTGCGCCCGAGAAAAACTCGGCTGGCCAGCCACGGCCGAAGCGAAACGGGCAGGAATCCCCCGCTCGCCGGGCGGTTTTTGCCCAACGCTACTCCTGCAAGCCGTATTGCCGAATCTTGTCAAACAGTTGCCGCCGGCTGATGCCGAGCAGTTGCGAAGCCCGCGTCCGGTTCCAGCTGCTTTCCGCCAGTGCTTCGGCAATTACGCGGCGTTCTGTCTCCGCAAGGATCACTTTGAGACAGAAAGGGTTGGAAGCCGTTGCGGAAGGCGCCGCCGGCGCGTCAGCGACTGTCGGAGAGGCTTGAAGGTCCTCGATCAGGATCAAGCGGCCGCGGGCAAGCGCCGCCGCTCGGGCGAGCACGTTCTGCAGCTCGCGCACGTTTCCGGGCCACGGTTGATGCGAAAGCCAGTCGACGGCTTCGGGTGACAACGCCAATTGCGGCCAGCCGTACTTGCGCGCCAAGCGACGTGCGATGTGCTCCGCCAGCAACGGAATGTCTTCGCGGCGTTGCCGCAATGGCGGCAATTCAATGGTCACCACGTTCAAGCGATAGAACAAATCCTCGCGAAACTTCTGTTCGGCGACAAGCGCCGGCAGGTCGCGATTGGTGGCGGAAATCACGCGGACGTCGGTTTCGACCGTCTCGTTGCCGCCGACGCGCTCGAAGTCGCCGGTTTGCAGCACCCGCAGCAACTTGGCTTGCAGCTCAAAGTCGAGGTCGCCGATCTCGTCGAGAAAAATCGTGCCGCCGTGGGCCCGTTCGAAGCGGCCGATCCGTCGCGAGACGGCCCCGGTAAAGGCGCCTTGTTCGTGACCGAACAGCTCGCTTTCCAGCAGCGTCGGGCTCAACGCCGCCGAATTCACCTTGATCAGCGGTCGGCTTGCGCGCGGCGAGTTGCCGTGGATCGCATTGGCGACCAGTTCCTTGCCGACGCCGCTCTCCCCCAGGATCAGCACCGGTTCTCGCGTCGCCGCCAGCCGCCCGATCAGTTTGAAAACCTGCAACATGGCAGGCGAGCGACCGATTAGCTCTTCTTCCCCGCCGTCGCCGGAAGCGAATTGCTCATCCGTCATGGCGCGGACCTGCGCAATCAGAGCCTGTTGCGTCAAGGCTCGCCGCACCGTGAACAGCACTTCATCCAGGTCGAACGGCTTGGTGATATAGTCGTAAGCGCCGAGCTTCATAGCCTCGATGGCAGCCTGGCTGCCGCCGAATGCCGTGATGACGATCACCGGTTTGCCATCCAACTCGTCCTGATAATCGCGAAGCAGGTCCAATCCGCCGGCGCCCGGCATCTTCAGATCGAGCAGCGCCAGCGAGACGGCGGGATCGCTGAATCGCTCCGCCGCCTGGCGACCGTCGGCGGCCTCGATAACCGGATAACCTTCGCTCTCCAGCAACAGTTTCAGGTTCGTGCGGATCGTTGCATCGTCGTCGGCGACCAGGATGGAAGCGGGCGGCCGCGCGGCACTCATGTCTCGTTCTCCGTCGTCCAGGCGGGCAGGTAAAGCCGGAAGGTTGCGCCTTGTGCGGCATCGGGCAGATACAAAATCTCGCCGCCGTGTTGTACGATCAACTCGCGGCACAGCGCCAATCCCAGCCCCGTTCCTTCAGGACGAGTGGTGAAAAAGGGCTCGAAAAGATGGGCTCGATCCGCTTCGGCGATCCCCGGCCCGTTGTCTGACACATCGACTCCCATGCGGTCCTGGCTGCGGTCATGCCAAACCCGGACTTCCAGGCGACCGCCGTCGGGCATGGCTTGCAGAGCGTTCGTCGCCAGATTCAAGAAGACCTGCCTCAACGCGCCCGCGGAACCGGCGGCCTGCGGCAAGTCGGCCGGTGCTTCCAAGACGCGCTCGACGCCCCGTTCATCCGCTTGGGCGGCCAGCAAATCCAGAGTTTCTCGCCATAACTCGTCGACGCGTACGGCATCGCGCGCGGAATGGTCCGCCCTGGCGAAGACCAGCAACTGGCTGACGGTGGAATTCAGGCGGTCCACTGCTTGAATCACAGCCTCGAGTGAGTCGGGATTGCGAGCCGTATCCGGCAGCCGCTGCCAAAGTTGCACCGTCGAGCGGATGGCGGCCAGCGGATTGCGCACCTCATGGGCGACCCCAGCCAGCAGCATGCCGAGTGCGGCCAGGTGCTCGCTGCGCCGCAATTCTTCACGCAACCTGCGCTGCTCCTGGCTCTGCTTGCGAAGCTTACGGCCGAGATTGAACGTGAGCCCCAAGGCCAACGCCAGCCCGCCGATGGCGAAGCCGGTAGAGGCCTGGTAGCGTTTGACTTGAGCGCCCCATTGAGCCGGATCGACCAGCCGGAACATCAGCCAGGTTGCCAAGGCGGCCGGCCGAGCGTCGCCGACCGGTTCCGTCAGAATCAATACGCGGCTGAGCTTGATGTCGCGGACGGTAAGCAAGAACTCCCCGCGTTGGCTGTGCAGGCTTTCCTGGGCCTGCAGGCGGATGTAGGGCGTTTCCATCGGGGGCGGATCGGTCCGCAGCGGCGGCTCGCGACGCTTCTTTGGTTGCTTTCCCGTGCCCGCTCGGGAGCTACGGCTTTGCTCCTCGCTGGGAAACGCATATCCGGCGAACCGGTCAAAGCCATGGGCGAGATAGAAGCCGCCTTCGATGCCCGGAGAATTGGCCAAGGCCTTGCGAGTGGCTTTGGAGAGGCGCGCATTGAGTTGGTCGAAGGCGCCATCACCCGGCGAAACGAGCACGTCGCCCGCCTCTTCCGCCATCCGCCGACTGGCGGCTCGGAGTTGATCGCGGATCTCCCGTTCTTTCGCCGGCCGGACCTGCGTGCTGAAGACGTTGAATGCCAACGCCGAGATCGACCCGACGAACAGCAATCCGACCAGCACCATTTGAAGTCGAACGTTCAAGCGAAAGAAGTCCAAAGAAATCCTGAGTTGGGAGGCATAGCGTATGCATACCCGGTACGAATTGCAGTCAGGCGCCTCCGTTTTGCAAATAGCATACCGCTTGAGCTAAGATAAAACGTAGTCTGAGTCGGCCGGCTCGGCTTGCAGGCCGGCACGGGCGCCGTATGATTTCTCCGAACGTCCTGCGCCGTGAGGGAATAGGAGAATGGACGGCTCGCGGCGAGAGGGCTTGAAGGCAGTCGGGATTTAGGTAAGATGATCCATTCCGACATTTCCGCCAGGGGGAAGGTTCCGTGATCGATCTTCCTGGGCCGGAATCCGTAAGGCTGGGCGACCCGCCGGCTCGACCAGTCTGCGATTTGCCAGCGTAGCTTCAATTGGCAGAGCACCGCATTCGTAATGCGGGGGTTGTGGGTTCGACTCCCACCGCTGGCTCTTACGGTTACTCCACTGACGACGCTGCCGTGACGACGCAGGGCGGCGATCGCCGGGCGGCTGCAAATTCAGGAGAACGGTTAATGGCTCAAGGCTTGCAGGTTGATCTGAAGCAACTCGTGACTTCCAATTCGACCTTTGGTCCCGACGAAGTCCGGCAATTGGTCGACGCTTTGAGCGCGGACTTTGCCAATTACCGCGTGTTGCGAGAAGCCGTCCAGGAGTTGGAGGCCAAGGAGTCTCCCACCCCGGCCAGCAACGTCCGGTTGGGTCTGTGTTATTACTTGCTCGGCCGTTATCGCCTGGCAATTGACGCCCTGAGCACCGCAGACGGCGGGGCGTTGGCGCAGTTCTACCTGGGTAAGTCGTATTTCTCTCGTCAGGACTATCAAGCCGCGCTGGAAGCGTATCAGGTGGCGGCCAAGAGCGGTTATGAGCCGAATGCTTGCGTCTTGGCCCGGGCCGAGGCGCTGCGCTATCTCGGCAAACACCAGGAATCTTTGGCCGTGCTCGACAGCCTCTCGGGCGCCGTGGAGCAAACCGCCGAGTACCTGTATCAACGCGGCGCCACCGTGGCGGCCGCCGGCGGCAATCCGACGGAAGCCGTCGCCTTGCTGGAGCGGGCCGTGGAAGTCGATCCCAGGCACTCCGGCGCCTTGTTCGCCCTGGCGGTCGAGAATGATCGCCGCGGCAATGACGATGTCGCGCTCGAGTTGTATCAAAAATCGACGGCCAGGTTTCCGGCCCACCTCGGCGCGCTGCTGAACCTGGGCATTTTGTACGAAGATCGTCAGCAGTACGATCGGGCTCGTCAGTGCTACCAGCGAATTCTCGACGTCTATCCGAACAACACGCGGGCCAGGCTGTTCTTCAAAGACGCCCAGGCCTCGGGCGACATGTTCTACGACGAAGACGCCCAGCGCCGCCGAGACCGTTTGGGTCAGGTGCTCAATATTCCGGTTACCGATTTCGAGCTTTCGGTCCGCAGCCGCAATTGCCTGCAGAAGATGGGGTTGCTGACCTTAGGCGACCTGGCCCGCACCAGCGAGCAGGAACTGCTGGCGAGCAAGAACTTCGGCGAGACCTCGCTGGTCGAAATCAAAGAGATGATGGCGTCGCGAGGGTTGGATCTCGGTCAACTGGCGGGCGAAAAGGCGCCGGTCGAGGTGGGCTACGAACCCGAGGTGATGACGCCGGACGAAGCGGCGCTGCTTAACAAGCCGATTGCGGACCTGAACCTCTCCGTTCGCGCCCGCAAGTGCATGATCCGGTTGGGCATCAGCACCGTGGGCGAGTTGCTCCGCCGCACGGGCGACGAGTTGCTGGAGTGCAAAAACTTCGGCGTGACCAGCCTGAACGAAGTGCGCGAGAAGTTGACGGCCAGCGGCCTCAAATTGCGCGGTGACTGATTCTACGCCGGCGGATTGCCCTGGGCCCGCTTTCGCTTTCCGCGTCCGCCATCAAGACGCCGGCGGCCGCGCGCGGCGGTGCGATTTTTACACGCCGCACGGCGCCGTGGAAACGCCCGCTTTCATGCCGGTCGGCACCCAAGGCACCGTCAAGGGGCTGACCGCCGACAACTTGCGCTCGACCGGAGCCCAGATGGTGCTGGGCAATACTTATCATCTCTCGCTTCGACCGGGCGAGCGAGTCGTCGAAGAACTGGGCGGCCTGCACGGCTTCATGGATTGGACCGGTCCGATCCTCACCGATAGCGGCGGGTTCCAGATCTTCAGCCTGGCCCAGATGACGAAGATCACCGAGGAAGCGGCGGTCTTTCGCTCGCACATCGACGGGCGCCTGGTCAGTCTTTCGCCCGAACAGGCCGTCGCCATCCAGGAGGCGCTGGGCAGCGACGTGGCGATGGTGCTCGATCACGTCGTGGCGCTGCCGAATTCGGCCGAAGCGATTCGAGACGCCGTCGATCGAACGATCCGCTGGGCTCAGCGCAGCCGCGATGCCGCCCGGCGCTCCGACCAGGCCCAGTTCGGCATCGTCCAAGGCGGATTAGATGAAGGGCTGCGCGTCTCCTGCGCGGAGCGGCTCGTCGCGCTCGATTTCACCGGCTATGCCGTGGGCGGCTTGAGCGTGGGCGAAACGCCCGAGGAGATGTATCGCGTCCTCGACTTCACCGTGCCCGCGTTGCCTGCTGACAAACCTCGCTACCTGATGGGCGTTGGCCGCCCCCAAGACTTGCTGGCCGCCGTCGGTTTGGGCATCGACCTGTTCGATTGCGTCATGCCGACCCGCAACGGCCGCAATGCCCTGGCCTTTACCGACGTTGGCAGTATGCGGCTGCGAAACCGGCAGTACGAGCGCGACCCGCGGCCCCTGGAAGCGGACTGTCCCTGTCTGGCCTGCCGCCACAGCCGCGGCTATCTGCGGCATTTGTTC
>DASZUP010000677.1:0-6096 GCA_035547635.1 Pirellulales bacterium | reverse complement strand
CCGATTGCGCCAACAACGGCAACTGCCTGCGCGCGAGCGCGTTCATCGGTTTGCTCCCGTTCGTGGAGCAGCAAGCCGCCTACGACGTGATTCGCGCCGGCGGCTACGGCGCGCCTCCTTACGGGCCGCCCGCGAATACGCTGTGGTACGGCTGGGAGATTCAGATTCCCGGATTTCTTTGCCCTTCGGATGACCGCGGCACGCCATCGCCTGTACCCAACCCGACGCTCGGCGGCGCAAGCTCCTTCGGAGAGGTCAACTACGCCTTCAGTCATGGCGACACGATTTCGGCGAACGGCCAATCGACGTCGAACCGCGGCATGTTCGCCTACTCCAATTCCGTCCGCATCTCGGAAATCAAGGACGGCCTGAGCAACACGATCGCCATGAGCGAACGGCTGCGGACCAGCTACAGCTCCGGCGGCAGTCAGAGCCAGAGCGTCAAGCTCGGCGCGGCGACTACATCGTTCATTACCGGAACGTATCCGCAGGCCAGTCCGGGCCAATGCCTGACGGTGGCCAACGGGCCGAACTACGCAACGCCTTCGACGACCAGCGGCCTGTTCGGCACGATGTGGTCCGATGGAACGGTGCGCCGTTGCGGCTTTACCACCGTATTGCCGCCCAATGCCCCTTCCTGCGTTAGTGCGGACAACACCGGCAGCACGAACGGCTCGGGCATCATTTCGCCCACCAGCAACCATCCCGCCGGCGTCAACGGTTTGATGGCTGACGGCTCGGTTCGTTTCGTGAACGAATCGATCAACACCGGCAACCTGGGACTTTCGGAAGTCTCCTCGGGCCCCAGCCCCTACGGCGTCTGGGGCGCCATGGGCACGAAGAGCGGCGGCGAAGCCGCGGGCTTGGGCGGCTAAGAAGCGCTGCCGCACTGGAGAACGGTGTGGTTCAACGGTCTACGCAGCGGGTTGGCGGCGGCCAACCCGTTGCGGATGGGCCGTTCGCGCCTCGAGCTCCGAACCCAGGCTGTCAGAACGCTTCCATCAGGCGTGTGGCAACGTCTACACGCTTGCCAACGACTCGCCGTCACGAAGCCACGCTCCGACACATTCACGCGCCACGAATAACCTGTCGCACAATCCGAGCGATGTTACGGGCGTCGTCCAGGCCGCGATGATGCGAGCCGTCGAATTGCAGCCCAAGGCGTCGCAACGCCTCGACAATACCCAGCCTCTTTCGAAGGTTCAGGCTGCTGGAGAACGCTGCCTTCAGGTTGAGATGGCCTGATAGAAACGGATAGCCGACTTGATGATACTCGCAGTCCTGCAGGAACTGCTTCCGATCGTAATCGCCCCACGAGCAGAACAGCCAGTCGGCAAAGCCGGACACCCACTGCTGCATTGCTCCAATCGCCTCAGGGAACAGCGGGGCATTCCACAACTCGCTCTGCGTGATTCCTGTCAATGACGTGCAGAACTCGGTGAGTTGCGGGCGCCGCACGGGCCGGACGAATGTCTGGAACTCAGACTCGATCTCGAAATTGCGAGAGCTCTGCATCACGGCCCCGATCTCGATGATCTCCATTTCGTTGCGCGGCACGGCGCCGTCGTCCGAGCAAGTAGCCTCGACGTCCACGATCAGATAATAGTCGTTGGTAATCTGCATTGAGTTAGCGTAAGAATAGCACGATGGCCGCCGCGAACCAATCGGGCGACAGCGTTGTCGGCATTGTACCGGCCGTGTGTTGCGGAATTCTCGGTTTGGGGCGAATGCCCAACGGCACGTCGCGTGCGACAACCTCGTCGCAAGCAATTTGACGCCGCGGCGTCCGGCGGCGATAACGGCGGTATTCCCCAGCGAACCGCCCATGGAACTGCGTCATGATCGCTCGCGTTACTGGCAACCTTCGACGCCCTCGTTTCTTGTTTCAGGTCTTTGCCGCAGTCCTCACGCTCTGCGCGTCTGCGAACTCGTATGCTGTCGAACCCGCCGCTTCAGGCCAGGGTAAAGCGGCGTTGCCGCCGCTGGCGAAGTTTCCGTTGTCGGCGGAGGAGGCGCAGCGCAGCCAGGCCGAGTGGGCGGCTGCATTGAAGGTGGCGCCAACGATCACGAACAGCCTGAACATAAAGTTGACGCTGATACCGCCCGGACGGTTCAGCATGGGGCCGAATGGCAGCACGTATCGGGTGACGATCAACAAGCCGTTTTACTTGGGAACCACGGAAGTCACGCTTGAAGCGTACCGGCATTTCAAGCCGGGACATGAAATTGAAGGAGCGGCGCCGGAATTCAATGCCGGCGACAGGCCGGCGGCAATGGCAACCTGGAACGACGCCGTCGCGTTCTGCCGCTGGCTATCCGAACGGCCCGCAGAACGTGCGGCGGGACGCAACTACCGGCTGCCGAGCGAAGCCCAATGGGAGTGGGCGGCTCGTGCGGGAACGGCGACCGTTCGCTACTTTGGCGATAAGGATCAAGTGCAGAGGGAATACTTCTGGTTCAATCACACCTATACGCAAAATCCCAAGCAGGAGACCGGCGGCCGCGGACGCCAGGCCGTAGCCCAACTGAAGCCGAACGCCTGGGGCCTCTACGACATGCTGGGCAATGTCTGGGAATGGTGCAGCGACCGCCGCTCGAACGAGGAGACCGGCGAGGTCTGGCAGCCGGTCATGCGCGGCGGATCGTGGCGTTCGGGCGGTTTCCATTGCACGGCCGTCGCCCATGATCCGGCCGATCCCAACGTGAAGGGCGATCACATCGGCTTCCGCGTGGTTTGCACGCTGAAGGATTTTCCTTCGCCCAGCGGCAACTAAGCAACGGCAGAGTTCAACTGCCATGGCGAGCGCTTTTTCATCGAGCGTCTCGGCGGGGGCATTTACTCGGGCGGGCTGCTTGACGAGGTTGATCTAGCGACGAAGGCCAGGGCGGTCTGCCGCACGCAGAACGTCGCCGCGCTCCTGGCCTTCAGTATTGATAACGCCGAACGGACAGCTCATTCGCGCTCAAGCGGCGCTTGGCAGCGTCTCGCTCGCGGCGGCGAGAGCACTTTGCGCGGCCGGAACCGCGGGAGCGTGTTGGACCGCCGAAGTCTCGACGACGGGGGCATGGGCCGCCGGCGCATCTGAGACTGTGGCATCAGCGACCGTGGCCTCGGCGGCGATCGGAAACAAGGCGGTTCGCGCAACGAGTTTCCGTTGTCCCGAACTCTCGTCACGGCAGATCCAGTAATCGGCAGGTACGACGGCTTCCGAGAGGACCTCCACAAAGCCGGACCTTTCTCCCGCTTCCATTCTGAGCCGCTGCCCCGGTTCGATCGAATGCATTGACATGCGCAAAACCTCTGAAGATTCCGAAAACTAGACCGTTAACGAGCACTAGAGTATCGGTCGCTCCGTCGCGGATCTGAAGGAATTGTCACGTTCCCCCAGAGTGCGGGGCGCGTCCGTAAGGTGCGATTTCTCCTTGGCGCCGGTCAGCGCGGAGCAGTACCGTGGGTTTGCACCACGCGAGGTTGTGCAGGCAGAGCAAGTCGAGAAGGAACCGCTTGCGAGGCGGCGATTGGCGGAGCGGCGGTTTTCATCCGCAGCGTGTTCTCAGGCCTCGCCGCGTCCTGATTCGCGGCCTTTCTCCGGAGTCGGATCGTGCACCAGTCCGTAAATGGCTCGCCCTTCATGCCCTTCGGGCAGATACTCGGTAATGGGGCGCCCGTCCGGCGTCACGAACAGCAGGCAGTGGCAGTATTTCCACTTCTTCATTTCGTCGCACGCGCAGAGCCACCTCCGGCCGTGCTCTTCAATCTCCTTCTGCTTGTCCGGATAAAAGTTGCAAGGGCAAAGCGGCCGCCCCACCTCGTCCAGGTTCGCCGCCAGCCCGGCAATGACCGCTTCGGTGACCTCGGGCAAAGGATGTGCCGACGTGCCGGACTTTTCCCAATACCGCTGCGCGTGTTCCCGAATTTTCCGCACCGATTCGGGTTTTGGGTCAGGGCGAGACATATCAATAACCTTGTACGAGGCGTTCTTGCGCTGCGCAGGGCCGTTCGAACGGCGCCGTTTGCCGGCTTGAGCAAGCAGCCGGCCGCTACCGGAATTCTAGGGCCGCGAGATTGCGAAAACCAAGCCTGCTTGCCCTGTTTCTCTTGCCGTGCCGTGAAGCAGCTTCTGCTCTTATGCATTGCCGCTTGCAGGTCTAGTCCGAACGGGTTATCACAGGCATCGGGCTTCCGCGGAAGGCGTGCATGAGGCAGGCGAAGGCCCGATGCGCGCCGCTGGCCGAAGCTCGCCCTCCAAGAACCCAGCTTCCCGAGTCGTAGATGCAGCTCCCAGATTTCCTTGTGATCGCCCTATACGCTGCCGGCATGCTCGCCGTCGGCGCCTTCTATGCCCGCCGGACCGAAACTGCCGACGAGTACCTGCTTGGCGGGCGGACCATGAACCCGATCATGGTCGGTCTGTCATTGTTCGCCACGCTCACCAGCACGCTTTCCTACCTGGCTTACCCGGGTGAAATGGTCAAGAACGGGCCGATGATGTTCGCCCAGCTTGCCTCCTACCCTTTCATCATGATCGTCATCGGCTGGTGGATGATCCCGGCCATCATGCGGCAACGCAACGTCACCAGCGGTTACGAGTTGCTGGAATCGCGTCTCGGGCTCACCGGGCGACTGCTCGGCTCGGGCATGTTCGTCGCGCTGCGCACCGTATGGATGGCGTCGATCTTGTACGCCACGAACGACAAAGTCATCGTCCCGCTGTTCCATCTTGAACGCTCTTGGACGCCCTGGCTGTGCGTGGCGATGGGCTCCTTGACGGTGATTTACACTTCCATCGGCGGCATGCGCGCGGTGGTATTCACGGATGCGGCGCAGTCGCTGATCATGTGCGCCGGCGCCGTCATCTCGATCGTTGTCGTGAGCGTCGCGCTCGGCGGCATCGACGCCTGGTTTCCGCACCATTGGGAAGCGCACTGGCAGAAGCCCGTGTTCTGGTTCCGGACGGACGTCCGCGTGACGTTCATGGGCGCCTTTTTGAATATGTTCGTGTGGATGACCTGCACCGCCGGCTCGGACCAGATGGCGATTCAGCGTTACCTTTCCACTCGCAACGTGCAGGCCGCTCGCCGCTCGTTCTTCATTCACATGGGCGCCGAAGTGGTCATGACGCTGCTGTTGGCGCTGGTCGGTCTGGCCGTGCTGGGCTACTTTACGGCGCGTTCCTCCGAGTTTGGCGAAGGCGTGTCGCTGATCGATTCCGCCGACGAACTGTTTCCGCGGTTTGTCGTGGTCGGCTTGCCGGCAGGCCTTACGGGCCTGGTGATAGCGGCCATTCTATCGGCGGCCATGTCGAGCCTTTCGTCCGGCATGAATTCCTCCAGCGCCGTCGTCGTGACGGACTTTATCGGCCGGTTCCGGCGGTCGGCAGGCGATGGGCACGCGCAGGCCGGGCCGGCGAGAATCGTTGCGGCCGCCATGGGAGCGCTGGCCATTGCCTTGAGCACCGTCGTCGGCAGCCTGGCGTCGAATCTGCTGGAGCTGTGCATCAAGGTCGTCAACCTGCTCACGGCGCCGCTCTTCGTGCTGTTCTTCCTGTCGCTGTTCGTTCCCTGGTCTACGCCGTTGGGCGGCGTGGTCGCAACGGTCGCGAGCGTTAGCGTGGCGGCGGGAATTGCGTTCTTCAAGATCTTTGGGCTGGAATTTCTCTGGACGGCGCCTTGTGCGCTCGTAGCCGGCATCGCCGCGGGAATGCTCGCCAGTGCGCTGCCGCTGGGAAGGAAACGCCCGGCGTCTGAGTCCGGTGTGTAAATGGTGCAACCTGTTCGACAGGAGACAGTGGAACATGTCAAAGCGAGTGGTTTATTTCAACGCCCAGTTCGTCCCTGAGTCGGAAGCGCGGGTTTCAATCTTCGATTCGGCGCTGATGTACGGCGACATGGCGTTCGAAATGACGCGGACCTATAACCAGCAGCCGTTCAAGCTGCGCGAGCATCTGGAAAGGCTGTATTGCTCCTTGCGACTGCTGGAGATCGACTGCGGACTGTCAATGGACGAAATGGAACACATTACCCGAGAGACGCTCGCGAAAAACCTGCCGACGGAACCGGATGACATGGACTGGCAGATCATGCACGACGTTTCCC
>DASZUP010000676.1:0-11318 GCA_035547635.1 Pirellulales bacterium | reverse complement strand
GTTGATCGCTTCGTTGAGTTTGGCGGCCCTGGAACGGACGAGCCGCGGCACCCAGTCCATGCTGCGCAGTTCGTCGAGCATGGCTCCACGGATGCGCGAAACGCAGTAGGTCTCAAACTTGACCCCGCGAGAAAGATCGTAGGCGTCGATGGCGTCCATCAGCCCGAACACTCCGGCCGAAATCAAATCGTCGAGTTCAACGCCATCAGGCAGTCGGGACCAAACACGTTCGCCGTGGTATTTGACCAGCGGCAGATAGATCTCAATGAGGCGATTACGCAATTCCTGATTGCTCAGATCGGCCTTGAAGGCTTGCCAAAGTTGCCCCACGTCTTCTGTTGCAACCGTTGTTGCCATGCATTCCTCCGTGATTGCCGCCCCAGCGCGAGGATCCGCCTTGGCAAGGCGGACAACGCCGAGGCACGCCATCGAATCGGCTATCATGGATTGCTCTTGCCAGCCGATGCCGTGTCCTTGGCATCCCGAGTCGCGAGAGCTGCCGCGTGTTTACTGCGAATTGATTCCCCCACGTGCCCCTCTGGCCGCCGCCAGCACGCCTCAGGGATGCCGATCTTCGTGCAGCCATGGTCAGGAACGCCAAGAGGATGCAATATTTTGCAACAGGCGCGTCCCCGCGTTCTGGGCGCTCTGCGGCTGCCATACTTTCCCTGATCACTACCGCTTGCCAACTAATTATCTGTCGCCGCTGGTCCGCAGTATCGGCTGCAGACCCGTCACAGGTTGAGCGCTTTATTTGGCTTTGTAGTTCGTTCGCCGACGAAGCCGCTACTCATGCTGGCCCGCAGGGACGCTCAAATCCATCGATAGCCGCAAGTGCCGGCCCTAAGGATCGTTGCAACGTGTCCCTGAACGTGATGTCTCGTTTTCGAAAAGAACGGCCAGCCGAGGACACTTGCTACGCTTGGCCGGCAGATGCGGCGATCCAGTGCGAGTGTGGCGCCGCAGCCTTGCGTGGTTGGATCGCATTGGCAGAGGAGCTATCCGAACTGGAAAGCGTAAGCTCAGCAACGGACGTCGTGCGAGGCTGGGCAGCTTTTGCCGGGGCGACGCTAATCCGGCGACAAGAGCCGGCCTACGTCTCCGCGACGGATTCGCAAGTGTCACGCTGGCGAGTCGCGCTGAAAGCGGGCGATCCAGTCTCGCGAAGCGGGCGCCGAAATTTGGCGGCGGTGTAGCAAAGTGTAGTTAATTGCCCGTAATTGCCCGTAATTCGCCGCAATTCCCCGTGATTTGAAATCTCCCATGAAACTGCGGTTTTGCCCCGATTTTTCCGCATGTTTTCAATCTTCGCCTGCCCCAACTCATACTTATCATCGGCCAACAGCACCACAATGTTCGGCTTTCGTCGTCCTTCGGCTCCGAAGGACTGGCTGGTAGCCGTGATGCTCGCAGCGAAGATGAGTGCGATCAGCAGCGGCATGCGGCGTCGGAAAGAATGTGCGAACGCAACAAACGATATCGCAGAGGCTGCTGGCCGGCGGAATCGGGGAAACATGGTGCGGGTCTCGATGCAACGGGGAGCGATAGGCGACGTCGCCAAAGTTGAGGCGTGCGGATCACTTTTGAACCCTGGCACGCAGCGGTGCGCAAGGCAGATCGGCTTTGATTTTCCAACGATTGTAACAGACAATGTGGGCGGAGCGTTCGGGCAGCCCCCTCCGGCTGGTGTGTAAAACCTTAGCAAGTCTTAGCGCATTTCAGCATGTGCGGCGGGAAAGCGCTTCCACGGCGACGGACCGCGTCCATTGCGACGGAATGCTGTCGGACGGTTCGTCATGCTTTCCGTTGCCGCGGCACGTTTGCGTGGGATCCAGACGGCTGTTTTAGCCGACTCTTGGCTTGGCAGGCAGCAAGCCTTCCTCGCAGATTTCCGACCCCTTTGTGCGGGGCTCTGGAAGCGGCTCTTGCTACCGGAAAGCTGGACGAAAACACATATCGCCTGGGTCGGGCTGCGGAAGATCCTGCGCAGGCCACAGAGGGAACGTGCCAACGCCTTCTGGGCTAGAATCGCGATCATCCCCTCTTCGCCGTCGCGGCCATCTGTTCATCCATGGTCTTGGCCAACGTCTGAAGTGAAGGACTGATCTGCACCGCATACGGTTCGGCGGGAGATAACGCTTTGAGTCGATCCGGGAGTCGTTGGACGTTGTGCGACGTGCGAATCCGCAAATCGGCGAGTGGGATTGGCGGTGAAACGCGCCGACCGCCGCGCATGACGGGAACCAACAAGGGTTCGCCCGGTTGCGGATCGCTCGCTAGCGCCACGCAGTCCGAAAGCAGCCGGTCCTGCGAGTCGTAGGTGCGATAGACCTGTTTGCAGCCGGGCCAGGTGGCCTTGCCTTCGGAGTGTTTGCGTCGCGGCTTGCCCGCGTACTCCTCTAACTTGTAGGCGCATTCGAGATACGGAGCGTCAGCCGAGACGTCGACGAGCGTGCCGATGCCGAAACCGTCGATTGGTGCGCCGCAGGCGACCAACTCCGCCACCTTTGTTTCATCGAGATTGCCGCTCGCGAAAATCGTGGTCGCCTGCAACCCGCCTTCATCCAGAATTCGCCGTACCCGTCGGGCGTGCTCGGCCAGGTCGCCGCTATCGAGCCGCACGCTGCGAATTGGGATTTTCCGCCGCCGCAATTCTTCGGCCAGGCTCACCACCTTGCGGGCGCCTTGCTCAGTGTCGTAGGTGTCGATCAGCAATGTGACGTCCTTCGGATTCGCCACCGCAAAACGAAGAAACGCTTCAGCCTCGTCGTCATGCGCTTGGATGAAGGAATGAGCCATCGTGCCATAGACCGGGATGTCCCACAACGCGCCGGCAAGCGTGGTGGCCGAGCCGCTGAAGCCGGCAAGGTACGTCGCACGGGCGGACAGCAATCCGGCTTCGGCTCCGTGCGCTCGCCGCATGCCGAAATCGACTAGCAACTTGCCGGGCGCCGCCAACGCCGAACGCACGGCCTTGGAGCCGATCAACGTCTGAAAGTGGAACAGGTTGATCAGCCGCGATTCGACGAATTGCGCCTGCGGCAGCGGCGCCGTGACGCGCAAAATCGGCTCGTTGGGAAAGAACACCGCGCCTTCGGGCATAGCGTCAACATCGCCCATAAAGCGGAAACCGGCGAGATACTCGATGAACTCTGCGCTGAACTGTTCGCGGTCGGCCAGCCACGATAGTTCTTGTTCGGAGAAGTGGAGTTTTTCGAGATACTCGATCGCCTGCTCCAGGCCCAATGCCAGCAGGAAATTCCGATCGGGCGGAAGCTTGCGGACAAAGAACTCGAAGACCGCCGTGCCGTAGAGCCGCTGCTCGACGTAGCCTTGCAGCATGGTCAGTTGGTACAAGTCGCTGAGCAGAGCGCTGTTTTGCCGGTCGAACATGAATGGCCTTCGCCGCTCCTCTGGCTTGATGCAGAAAGCCCCTACTCTACCCGCCAGGCGAGCAAGGCGCCAACGCAGCCATCGTCTGGGCGCCTGCAGCAATTTCTGCCGCGCAGGCAATGCGCGGAGCGCTGGCGTTGAACGCGAGGCTCGGTGCAATGGCGTTCCTTAAGCCCTATTCGGAGTTTGCGGCTCGTTATTTGCATGGCGGCTAAAGATTATGAACGTCAAACTGCGATCAGCGCTCATGTCTTTGACCCCGCCGCCGGCCCTGCGACTGCAGATCCTGGCGGCAAGAGCAATGCCATCATCGCAGGTCGCACCTGTCGCCGCTGCCAGGCTGCAAATGAGGAGAACGCCATGCTTCAAGACCGTCAATCGCCACAATCGACATCATCCGCTCCTTTGCAGGGCGAGGCCTGTTTGCGTCACGACGCCTTGCTCGAAGCCATCCACGGTTTGGAGGCCGCGCTCGCCTCGCCGGCGCCTGGCCGCGAAGAGATCTGGCGATGCCGCGCAAGCGCCGCGCTAACCGGCTTTCAAGAGGCGCTCGCCGCCCATGTCGCCTCAACCGAATCGCCAGCGGGCTTGTTCGGCGACGTGGAATCGTTGGAGCCCGCCTTCCATCATCGCATCGGCCGCCTTCGACGCGAGCACGCCGATTTGACGGCCCAGGCCGAATCGCTGGCGACGCATCTTGCGCCGCACGCCATGGGCGAGGAGTTCAATTTTCATGACTTGCGGCAACGGGCCGGTTGGTTGTTGACGGCTTTCCGTCATCATCAGGCCTTGGAAGCCGACCTGGCGTTCGAACTCTACGATCTTGATACCGGCGCAGGAGATTGAGGTTCCCCGGCTGCCGGGCTGTGTGATCCAGAGCGCCGGTATTGTGGAGCGGAATTTAGCGGCAGTTTCTCCTGGTCAGGCTCCGCAAGCTTAAGTCGTGCGTTTCAGCGCGCCATGCTCAACCGTGCGCGCCTTTTCGCTCCCTTCTTTTCCGCACGGCATGTCGAGCGTCCGGAAGTTTCTCTTTTTTTCGTTCTTTATCTGACCGTGCGTCGACGCGAAGCGCACGAATGCGTTGGCACGGAACCTGCGAATAAACAGCGAGTTCGTGCGAATGAAGGGCCTGTGGTTGACCAAAGCCACGCTGACCGAAGCGCCGGAACCCAAAGCCGAAGCGTGCCGTATGAGAATCGGGGGAACGCCCCGAAGAGTGACGCCAGCAGAGAGCCGTAACATGCGCTGGGAGCCGATCGTCAAATCGGAGCGAGATTGGAAGGCGTCGCCCAACTTGCGCGATTACGATCAAGCTCGGGCCGACTTCGACTGGGGATCGGTCCGGCGCCCATTCTACGACTCCGCCGACGGACAGTCGCTGAATATCGCCTACGAGGCGGTTGACCGGCATGCCGCCGGCCCGCTGCGAGATAAAATCGCTATCCGCTGGCTGGGGATGGCGGGAACCATTGATGACTTCACCTACCGGCGCCTGCAGGATCTGACGAACCGCTTTGCTGGCGCTCTCAAATCGCTGGGTGTCGGCAAAGGGGACCGCGTGTTCGTCCTCGCCCGCCGAATTCCCGAGCTGTACATCGCCGCGCTAGGGGCGCTGAAGAATCGCAGCGTGTTCTGCCCATTGTTTTCCGCCTTCGGTCCTGAACCGATCAAGACGCGGCTTTCGATCGGCGGCGCGAACGTTCTGGTAACGACAAGCTCGCTTTACGAGCGGAAGATAGCCGGCATCCGGGCCGAGCTACCGTCGCTCGAGCATGTGATTCTCATCAACGATAACGCTCAACCGGTCGACGCTCCGGGCGCGTACGATTATCACGCATTGATGGAAGCCGCCAGCGACCGGTTTACCATCGAAGCGACCGCACCGGACGATTTCGCGTTGCTCCACTTTGTCAGCAGCGCCACGGGCGCGCCCAAGGGCGCCGCCCACGGTCATGAAGCCGTGGTGGCGCATCACGCCTCTGCCCAACTGGCCCTCGACCTGCGCCCGGAGGACGTGTTCTGGTGTACGGCCGATCCCGGTTTGGCGACTGGAACCTTTTACGGCATCATCGCGCCACTGGCCATCGGCGCGACCAGCATCGTCGACGAAGGCGACTTCGACGCCGACTGCTGGTACGGCATCGTGCAAGCGCACCGGGTATCTGTGTGGTATACGGCGCCGACGGCTATCCGGATGATGATGCGCGAGGGAGTTGAAGCAACAAAGAACTATGACCTGAGCAGTTTGCGGTTCTTGGCCAGTGCCGGCGAGCCGCTGAGCCCTGAGGCGGTGCTCTGGGGACGGGAAGCCTTCGGCTTGCCGTTTCACGATAACTGGCGGCAGACGGAAACGGGCGGGATCATGATCGCCAACTATGCCGCCATGGATATTCGTCCCGGGTCGATGGGACGCCCCTTGCCGGGAGTCGAAGCGGCCATCGTGCGACTGGGTGACGACGGGCGCGTCAACGTCGTCAATGAGCCGGGCGTCGAGGGCGAGCTGGCGCTGCGGCCGGGCTGGCCCTCGATGTTTTGCGGTTACTGGAATGAGCCAGAGCGCTACCGGAAGCGCTTTGCCGGCGGCTATTACCTGACCGGCGATTTAGCGAAACGCGACGCGGATGGCTATTTCTGGTTCGTCGGCCGCAAGGAGGACGTGATCGAGAGCTCGGGAATCTTGATTGGGCCGTTCGAGGTCGAGAGCGCGTTGCGGGAACATCCGGCAGTGGCCGAGGCGGGCGTGATTGGCAAACCCGATCCAGTCGCTTTGGAAATCGTAAAGGCCTTCGTTGCAGTCAAACCGGGTTTTGAACCGAGCAATGCGTTGGCCCGCGAATTGCTCTCTTTTGCGCATGCCCGGCTGGGCGACCTCGCGGCGCCCAAGGAACTGAGTTTCATTTCCGTCGTGCCTAAAAACCGGGCCGGCAACGTCATGCGCCGACTGCTCAAGGCGCGTGAGCCGGACCTGGCTGGTGGAGATGCTCGGGTGCTGGATGTAAGCGGAGAGTAAGTGACGACTAACGGGGCAATGACTTTTCGAGGGTTCCGCCTGAGGCCGCCCGGTGCGCGTGAAAAACCATGCGACGTCGCTCAGGGTCTCACTCTTGGCAAGAATCGAGGAACACCATGTCCAACGTACAGACGCACAATGAAATGCACAGCGATCACAGGCTGTGGGATAGCGAAGCGACGCTGTGGGAAGACGACATTCAAATCTGGGAAGGCGAACTCAACGCCGCACTGGCAGAAATGAAGCAGCTCGAGGAAGTCTTGGCCGAGCACCGCAAGGGGCTCGAGTCCCACGCCGAGGCGATCCGCGCAGCGCGCGCCGATCGCGCTACGCACGAACACGCGCTGGCGAAGTATGAACACGGCGAAACGGGCGAGGATCTGGTGGTGCTGGCCCAGAAGCACGAAGCGGAAGCGGAGCACCGTGCCGAACTGCGCCAGACGCATGAGCGCGTCAAACGCCATCACCATACGGTCATGGCCCATTGGCGATTGCTGTTCAAGGCGCTGTCCAAGGAAATGTAATCTCCCGGTCAGGCCGCGGCGGCGAACTCAGGCGTGCCGCAGCGCGTCAGTTTGCAATGGCGAGACGTCGACCGATACGGTCATGTGATGCTGCCCTCCGCCGACAAACACTCCCTTGATCGGGCAGACGTCGGCGTAGTCGCGGCCCCAGGCAAGCGTAATGTGACGCGTCGAGGGGATCTGATCGTTCGTCGGGTCAAAGTCGACCCAGCCTTGCGCGCCGCAATACACGCTCAGCCAGGCGTGCGATACGTCGGCGCCGACCAGCCGCGGCTGACCGGGCGGCGGCGTCGTCAGCAGATAGCCGCTCACGTAGCGCGCCGCCAATCCGAGCGAGCGCAGACAGCCAATTTGTAGATGGGCGAAGTCCTGACAGACGCCGCGCCGTAACCGCAACACCTCGACCACCGGCGTGTTGACGTTGGTCGCCGTCGGATCGAAGGCGAAATCGGCGTGGATCCGATGCGTGAGCTCCAACACGGCCTCCACGCACGAACGGCGGGGCGTGAATGACGGGGCGGCGTACTCCGCCAATTCAGGCAATGTTTTGGCGTGCTCTGAATCAAAGGTGAACTGATAGGCGCCTAGTCCTTCCGGGCTGCGTTCGCCGGGCAACTGATCGCGAAGCTGCTCCCACGAAATGCCTGCCGACGGATCCGGCGGCGCCTGTTCTTCGACTCGCACCCGGCTGACGGAGGCGACGGACAGCTTCTGGTGCCCTTCTTCAATGGTGAAGGAACTAACGTGGTTGCCGAAGTAATCGAGACGCTTTTCGATCTTGGTCGGCTGCGGCTTGATCAGCAGGCGGCTGGAGAGACACGTCTGACCGCCGTAATGGCGCGGAGTCAGCCGCACCTCGTTGTGACAGATCGGCACGGTTTCGCCGTAGTGATAGACGGTGGTGTGCGAAACCTTATAGTTCACGCATTGGCTCCCGGCCGAATGTCGGCCATTTGGCGCGCCGGCCCGGCGTGCACCAGGTACTTGTGGCTGACGCTGTCCGACAGCTTGCGCAATTGCGCCGCGAGCCGACCGAGCAAGCGGTCGAGTTGCTGGCGATGGCCGCCATGATCGATGTGGCACAGTTCTCCGATATCCGCCAAACGCAAGGCGGTCGAAAGCGACAGCATGATTTGCTGCTCGACGCTCAAGTGCGGCTGGTCGGCGTCTCGCGGCAAGTGCTCCACGTGCTGCGCCAGGGCCTGCAATTGGAAAGCGATCGATCGCGGATTGGTGTCGTCGGTCATCAGCAGATCGAGCGCCGGCGGCAGTTGCAACGAGGTCAAATACCGGTTGCGATAAGTCATGGAACTGTCGGCGATTTCCAGCAAGGCCTCGAGCAGCGGCGGTTCGTCTTCGCTGACCGCCGACAACGTGCTGCGCAGCAAGCTGATCATGTGCAGCGAGCGTTCCAGCCGCCGCCCCATGTCGAGAAAACGCCAGCCCGGGCCGCGCGTCATGCTCTCCATGCCTAAGCCGCTGAAGGCCGATAGGTTGAGGATCATCTGGTTGAGCAGCGACAAGACTTCGCTGAGTTGCATCCCCTGCAGCGGGTAGGCGAGCGGGAAATCCTGCTCGACGCGATTGAGCGTCCGCCAGCTATCGAGCGAGATGCGGTCGCGAACCGTGGTCGCCACGCGGTGCAAGGCCTTCAGCGTAGAACGCAGACTGCCCGCGCGGGATTCGTCGAAAATGAATGCCAGGACCTCATGTTCGGCCGACGCCGGCAGCTTGTCAGCGCCCTGAGGGAGCGACTCGGGCGCCGGAGCGCCTTGCTCGGCCAGGGCCTGCAGCAGCAGTCCCAGTTCGGCCAGGCCGCCGCGTTCCGACTCGCTGGTCAGCCGCAGCACGATTGTCCGCAGCAGCCGGGCGATGCTGTCGGCCCGCTCCACGTGCCGGCCGAACCAATACAAGTTGTCGGCCACGCGGCTGGGCAGATCGTTGCCGCTGCGGCGCAACCCGATTGGCGCATTGGCCGGATGCAACAAGCTGACGGCCGTGACGGGCCCCTCCGCCAACACCCAGACGTCCTTGCTTCCCTGTCCGGTCAGCAACGACTCGCCCACCACGTCCACCGACTCTGAAACGCGGCTCAAGGCGCCCGGCATGGTCTGGTACGTATCGCCGGCGGCCGCCAGGTACATCCGCAGCGCCACGTGCCACGGTTGCAGGCCTGCGTCGGTCCAGACCGGCGCCGAGGAGCGGGCGACGTGCTCTTGAGCCACATAGTCGCGCGGATGCGCCTTGATCTTGCCGATCAGTTCCGCCCTGGCTTCGGCGCTCAACTGCCGGCCGAATACCGGCCGCACGCTGCGGTGATGGAACGTGGGTTTGATCACCAGTTCGTCCAGATGGTCGACCACGTACGCCAGCGCCTCGCCGTTGCCGCACCACCAGGTGCGTACGGAAGGCAGCAGCAAGTCTTCGCTGAGAAGACGCCGAGCCAGGCCTGGCAGAAACGCCATCAGCGCAGGCGCTTCGAGCAGGCCGCTGCCCAGCGCGTTGGCCATCACGACGTGGCCGGCGCGGACTGCCTGGGCCAGTCCTGCCGCGCCCATCAGCGAATCGCCTCGCAGTTCGAGCGGGTCGCAGTCGGCGTCGTTGACGCGTCGCAGGATGACGTCGATCGGGATCAGCCCGCCCAGCGTCTTGAGAAATACGCGACTGTCGCGAACGGTCAGATCGCCCCCTTCAACCAGCGTGTAGCCCAGGTATCTCGCCAAGTAGGCGTCTTCAAAATAAGTCGGACTGGCCAGCCCGGGGCAAAGCAAGACGATCCGCGGCTGCTCCCGGTGGTGTGGCGCCAGACCTTTGAGCGTTTCACGGACCGTCAAGAAGTAGGGCGCAAGCCGCTGCACCTGGCACTCGTGAAATACGCCTGGCAACATCCGGGAGATGACGATCCGATTCTCCACGGCATAGCCGGCGCCGGAAGGCGCCTGGGTTCGATCGGCCAGCACGCACCACTCGCCGCTGGGCGCTCGCCCCAAGTGCGCAGCGTACAGGTGCAGCCGTACGTCTTGCGGCGCACGATAGCCGCAACTCGGACGTAGAAAGCCGGGATTCGGAAATACCAGCTCCGGCGGAATATGGCCCGACTGCAACAACCGCTGTGGACCGTAAAGATCGGCCAGGACCAGGTTCAACAGCCGCGCCCGCTGGACCAGTCCCGCCGAAAGCGCGGACCATTCTGCCGCCGGAAGCAACAACGGCAAGGCGTCGAGTTCCCACGGCCGGTCCATGCCCTGGGGGTCGCCGAACACGTTGTAGGTGACGCCGTTTTCATGAATGATCCGGCGAGCCTGTTCCCAGCGGCGCTTCAGTTCGTCCGCCCCAAGATCCTCCAAGGCGGCGACGAACTTTTGCCAGTGCGGACGAACCTCGCCCGGCGCCGAGAACATCTCGTCATAGACGTCGGGGGGCGGACGATACTGGCGCAACATCTCGCCCGGATGGGGGGCGCCTTGTGAACGGACAGCCAAGCTCATGAGAATCCTGGTGCGTAAACCTCTATCGGCGACCGCTAGTTGTGCTGATCCATTCTTGCAGCGCCCGCGGGAAGAGGAAATAAAATCGACGTAAGCTTATTATTGTTCACAAGTTAAGCCAAGACAAATCCGGCCTGCGGCCCCCAGAGCAACGGCGATGTCGCCGTTCCGCCCTACTCTTGCCACGGATTCGCCCAATCGCCCCAACGCTCGAGATAGAGCTGATACGCCATGCCGTCGTGCGACCGTTCTTCCAGCCATTGCTTGGCGCCGGCGATGAGTTCCTGCTCGTCATCCAGTGAAAGCTGCCCCAGCATGACGCGCGTGCGCAAGAAGATGAAGTACGTATCAAGCACGTCGCAACGGCAGTAGTCGTTGATCTCCGTGAATTTGCCGGCGTCGTAGAGGTCCTGGACCATGTAGCCCTGCACGTCCATTTTGCCGGGTTTGCCCAACAGATTGGCCGCCAGGTTCAGTCCGCCGTTGAAACGCGTCGAACCAAAGTTCGTGAGCAGCTCTTGCAGGTCGAAATGAGCCTCGATGTTGTAACGATTGCGCGGTTGCTCGAAACTCTTGGCCGACAGGTTGAACCAGCCCGGCACGCTGATGCCGTAGCGGAAGGCGGCCAGTTCCAGCAGCGGCAGGTCGAAGGTCCGACCGTTGAAGCTGACCAAGGTCGGCCGGCCGTATCGCTCCCAACCGCGCCAGAAATGCTCCGTAATGACGTGCGGGCGGAATTGAGGTTCGTCGAGCGTGACCAGATCGATCAGGTGAAAGTCAGCCGCCACCTTGGCAATAGCGATCGAGACCGGCAACTGAAACGTATAGGGAATAAAGTCGCTCTGGCGCTGTTCCAGCAATTCATCGCGATAGCGCCGGATGGCCTGCTGCGGCGCGAGGTTT
>DASZUP010000675.1:0-1800 GCA_035547635.1 Pirellulales bacterium | reverse complement strand
GCAGGCCTGAAAGTCCAAATGCGGCGACGAGTCACGCGCACTCCAGGCGAGGCTGTCCCCCGCCCGCAGTTCCGCCCTCGTCCGGCGAGAACTTCAAGTTCGCCGCCAAAGCGAGCCGATTTGCCTGCGAGGCGGCCTTGTCGGTAGACTGACGACAGGGGCCGCTGAGGCCGGCAGAACTGCCTGTCAGGTTTTCCTAATCGGCGCCTATTCGCTCGCCCCTTTTTTCCGGAAGGATTCCTTCGATGGCGGAACGGACCAAGTACCAAGAAAAGATTATCCGGAACTACTACCAGAACCAGGACGCCATCGTGCTGCAACGGCTCGGCGAGCAGGTGACGGAGTTGTACCTGGCCGAAGGCAAGGCTCGGACCAAGCAATGGGAGCGGGTCCAGACCTCGCTGGAAAAGCTCAAGGTGCCCGCCTCGCGGATCGAGCACATCGTCAAGTCCGACAACCCTTCGCTGGTGGCTAAGTTGCTCGAGGAACTGCTCGCCAAGACATAATGCCGCTGGTCGATATCCACAACATCAGCCGAAGCTACGGTCAACTGCGCGCCTTGCGCGACGTGACGTTGGTGCTCGAACCGGGCACCATCGGCCTGGTCGGCAATAACGGGGCCGGCAAATCAACGCTGCTAAAGATCCTGCTCGGGCTGTTAGCGCCCGACGCGGGCCGCGGCACGATTCTCGGCTGCGATATCCTGCACGCCACGCGGCGGTTGCGCGGCCAGATCGGCTATATGTCCGAGTCGGCCGCCGTGGTGCCGGTGCTGCGCGGAGTGGAGTACGTGGCGTTGGCCGGCGACCTGTACGGCATGCCGCATCGCGACGCCCGGCGTCGGGCCCACGAAGTGCTCAACTACCTGGGCCTCGGCGAGTTGCGATATCGCCGCCTGGAAGAATACTCGACCGGCAATTTGCAGCGGCTCAAACTGGCCGCCGCGCTGGTGCACGATCCGGAACTGTTGCTGCTGGACGAACCGACCAACGGTCTCGATCCTGCGGGACGTCTGGCCATGCTGCAGTTGCTCGAGGACCTGATTGCCGAGACGAACAAGAGCGTGATTCTCTGCACGCACCTGCTCGGCGACGTCGAGCGGCTCTGCCAGCAGATCGTCGTGCTCGATCGAGGCGCAGTCGTCCGCTCCGGCACAATGCAGGAACTGACATCGGGCGCCGGAAACCGGTACGAACTGGGGTGGGACGGGCCGGGGGACCGATTTCTGGATGCGCTGCGCGCGGCGGGCGCCGAAGTCTCGCATCTCGCCGATTCTCGGGCGCTGGCCACCGTGCCTTCGGCCTGGAATACGACTCAGCTTTTCCGGATTGCGGCGGACTCCGGCGTGGCGATCAAACACTTGAAGCCCGATGAGGAGAACCTGGAGCGGTTCTTCTTCCGCGTCACGTCCGAAGGCGGAACGCACAACGCGGAATGCCCAGCAAGCGGCGAGCGGTGGGAAACGCCGACCGCGGGCGGCCAGGGCGCCAGCGACGGAGCCCAGCAAGCCCATCGCGATGGCTGACGGCCGCTGCCTGCGATCGGGCCGCAAGCCAGCTTTCGCTGCGCGGCTTACGGCGGCGCCTCGCTATCTCATCGCCTGCCGGAGGTTGGCGCAGTAACGCTTGGTGTTGCGTTCGAAGTGGTTGCGCGTCGCTTCGCTGGCGAACAGGTAAATCCTGCCATCGCAGAATACGCCGTATTCGCGGCGGCCCAGCACGGCCTTATTCTGATCCAGGGCCAGCACCGGGTCGTGGCCTCGGAACATCGGGCTGAATTGATCCGGATTGGCCAGGAATT
>DASZUP010000674.1:0-4531 GCA_035547635.1 Pirellulales bacterium | reverse complement strand
GGCGCAGGCCGGACGGCCCGTATTCTTGAAGGTCGTCTACCACGGCCCCAAGGCGATGGAGGAGCTGGTCAGCTACGATCCGCACCTGGTGGTCGGCATCCTGGGCGGCGGAGCGGGCACCACCTACGACGCCTTCAAGCTGATTGCCGAGGCGCAAAAATATGGCGCCCGGGTGGCGCTATTCGGCCGCAAGATCAACAATGCCGAATGCCAGTTGGCTTTCGTCCAGTTCTTGCGATTGATCGTCGATCGGGTGATCGGCCCGGAAGACGCCGTGCGGGCTTACCACGGCGTGCTGGAGAAACTCGACATCCGCCCGCACCGTTCGCTGGCCGACGACCTGACGCTGCAAACCGGGGTGATGAGCTACGGCGGATCCTCGACCGTTTCCGTACCCTCCGCAATTCCTGTCGCCGCCGCCGGCCACGGGCATGATCATGGTTCGGGCCATGGCGATTGCGGCTGTGGCGGTTCGAGCAAGGCAACGTGCAGTTGCGGAACGAGCGCTAATGAGCCTGCCGAGCCGACGGCGGCCCCCGACTTCAGCCGCATGACGCAGGCCGAAAAACTGGCGTTTAACAAGGCGCTGCGAGACCGGATTTTCGGATAAGCGTCTCTCCTTAAGAAGCAAGGAAAGGGAACCGCTAATCCTCGTTAATCGTCACTAATTTCGGCAGATCAAGATTAGCGTAAATTAGTGAAGATTAGCGGTTTTGATCGCGACCGTTTCGATTCTAACGCCCGCCTTGGGCGTCTGGCGGCAAGGATTTTCGCTTCCTGAGCAGCCGAGAGACGGCTTTGTCTTGCGTCGCGTCCGGATTGCTGAGAGAATGACGACATTCTGATCGGCGTCTTGCGACGTGGCTGGGAATGCTTCCTGGCTGCAATCCGTTCTCGGCAGGAGCTTTTTATGTTCTGCGATTGCAAAGCAGTTTTGCGTTGCTCGTGTGCCGCGCTGTTGATTGTCTCGACCGCCGGCTGCGGCGGCGGCGGCGATGGCCGCGACCTTACCGAGGCGGAGGAGGCGGAACTCCGCAAGGCAATCTACCAGCCAGTCGCCCAAGCTCCGGACGACGGAGCTTCCACGGGCTCTCCCGAGGCAGCGGCGGCGCCTGGAATGCCTCCGCCTGGCGCTGCGCCGGGTGATCCCGCGGCAGGCGGAACGCCCGCCGACTACCAGCAACAAATGCAACAACAAAACGCGGGCGCCGCCAACGTTCCTGGCGCCGATCCGGGTTACGTTCCGCCCCCAGCCGGCGCCCCGGCCGCTGCCGGAATGCCTGGCGATCCGGCAGGCGCCTATGTGCCTCCTGCGGCCGGAGTTCCGCCTGCCGCCGGCATCCCGGGCGATCCTGCTGCGGGTTACGTTCCGCCGAACGTGCCTCCTGCCGGCGCCGAGGGCATGCCTGCCATGCCGGGCGTCGCAGGCGCCAATCCTCCTGGAGCCAATCCGCCCGGGTACATGCCGCCTCCTCCGGCCGCAGGCGTTGAGCCGATGCCAGGCGTCGCTCCGCCCGCCGGCATGACCCCTGAAATGCAGGAACAGATGCGGCGTCAGGCCGGGGCGAACGGCGCGCCGGCCGCCGGCCTTCCACCGGGTCAAATGCCTGCCGGAGCGGCCATGCCGGGCCAGGCTCCGCCCGGAGGCGAAATGCCCGGCTTAGATCCGCAATTCGGCGCCGGCGGCGCCGGCAACCAATCGCCTTTTGGCGGCAATGTTGAGGCCGGTACGCCCGAATTCGCCGTTCAACAATTCCTTAACCGTCTGCGCTCCGGCGACGTCAACGGCGCAGAAGACCTGTTCAGCCGCAAAGCGACTGGCAAAGCCAAGGTGATCCGCAGCGGCAAAGCCAGCGAGTCGATCATTTCAGAACTGAAAGAAGGGGTGGCCAACGTAACCGCGCAGCCCGCGATGAACTTGCTCGGCAAGCACGTCATCGTGCTGGAAGAGAACGCCTCCGCCGCTCCTGCCGCCCCGCCGCCTCAACAGACCTCTACCCGCAGCCGTTCGCGACGCCAAACGGACCGCGGCGGCAAGGCGACTCGCAAGGTGCAGTTCACGGTCGTCGAAGAGGAAGGCCAGATGGTGATTCAGGACATTAAAATTCACGTCACCGTGGCTTCGATTCGCAATCGCTAGGTCTGCAGAGAGCACGTGGCGCAGGGGCTCTCGCTTTCGGCGGCGATCTCAGCAAACAAAAGACAGGGCGCGGTGGTCTGCCGCGCCGCTGCTTGTCTCGCGCGGCGGGCCGTCGAGATCTTTGTTGCATTTTGCAGCTCCCTCGCCCCAAACGGTTGCCACCGCCCTTTCCTCGGCTTAGGCTGGCGATGTCTCTTTTTGCCGCGTGCCAATAGCTCTTGGGAGCCCGCCTGCCGCCCAAGTTCCAAGCGACGGCTTTTGAAGAGATCGGAACGATACTGACAGCGTTTTTCGCGTCCTGAGGTTCTTTGACTTATGCTCGCGCTTCGATCGCGCCCGTTCTGGGCGTTGCCGCTGTTTCTGCTGCTTGCGATCAGCTCGCAAGGCCCTGTCTCTTCCGCCGACGAGGTCCCTGCGGCGCCGGTGAACAGTCCCTTGAGTCCGGAAGCGTCTGTGGCGCAATTCCGGCTTCCCGACGGCCTGAAACTCGAACTCGTCGCCGCCGAACCGGAGATCGTCGACCCGGTGGCGATCCGCTTTGATGAATTCGGCCGGCTATGGGTCGTCGAGATGCGAGACTATCCCAACGGTCCCGGCGAAGGGCGTCCGCCGCTGTCGCGCATCAAACTGCTGGAAGACCGGGACGGCGACGGGCGATTTGAAAAAGCGACGACGTTCGCCGACGAACTCCTGTTCGTCACCGGCGTGCAACCGTGGAAAGGGGGCGTGTTCGTCACCCTCTCCGGCAAGGTCGAATGGATGCAGGACAAAGACGGCGACGGCCGCGTCGATCATCGCGAGACGTGGTTCACCGGCTTCGCCGAAGAGAACCCGCAATTGCGGGCCAATCATCCGCGTTTTGCGCTCGACAACCGCATCTATGTTTCCAATGGACTGCGCGGCGGCGTCGTGGTTAATCGGAAGCAAAAGTCGGACAAACCGCTCTCGATCAGCGGTCGCGATTTCCGCTTTGAACCTTTCTCGGCCGACTGCCAGGCCATCTCGGGAACCGGTCAGTTCGGGCTCACGTTCGACGACTACGGCAACCGCTTCAATTGCAGCAATCGAAATCCCATGATGCACGTGGTGCTGGCGGAGCACTACCTGGCCCGCAATCCTCTGTTGACCGTACCCGCCGTGGTGAACGACGTGGCGGCCTCGGGCGAGGCATCGCACGTCTATCCGATCAGCCAGGCCTGGACGACCTCCATCCTGCACGCCGGACAGTTTACCGCGGCCTGCGGAGTGGAGTGCTACCGCGGAGACGCCTTGCCGGCAGAGTTCTACGGCAACGGCCTGACCTGCGAACCGACGGGCAACCTGGTCCACCGCGAAGTGCTGAAGCCGGCGGGCGCAACCTTCGCTTCGCATCCGGCCCGCGAAGGCGTTGAATTTCTGGCCACGCCCGACTCCTGGTTTCGTCCGGTCAACCTCGAGACCGGACCCGACGGCGCGCTCTACGTGGTGGACATGTACCGTTGCGTCATCGAGCACCCTCAGTTCGTCCCTGAAGAACTGAAGGCGCGACCCGATTTGCGTTATGGCGACGATCGCGGGCGAATCTACCGCATTGTGCGCGCGGGCGCCGCGAAAGCGCCGGCGTCCAAGCCGATGGCTTCGCTCTCGCCGGCCGAGTGGGTCAAGTCGCTGGCCAGCGGGAACTCGTGGCAGCGAGAAACCGCGGCTCGGCTGCTCTTTGAAAAGCAGGATCGCTCGGTGCAAGGTGAGTTGGAAAGCCTGGAAAAAACGTCGACGGATCCTCGTGCACGAGTTCACGCCTTGTGGGCGCTGAATGGCCTGGGAGTGCTTTCCAAGGCCATGCTGCAGGCCGCTTTGAACGACGACCATCCTCGGGTGCGCGAACAGGCCGTCTTGCTTGCCGAAGGCAAACTGGCGGAAGACGCGGAATTGCGCAAACGGGCGCTGGCCTTGGCAAGCGACCCCGACGCCCGCCTGCGGTTCCAATTGGCGTTGAGCTTAGGCGCCGCGCCCGGCGCCGATGCGACTGCCGCCTTGACTCAAATTGCACTGTCCGGGGCGGATGACGTCTGGACCCGACGGGCCGTGGCCGCTTCGATTGGCGACAAGCCGGCGGAATTGCTGTTGGCCGTCCTGGCTGCTCCGGCGCCCGAGCAGAAAGCCGCCGAGGGTCGCCTGGCCTTGGCCAGCGAGTTCGCCCAGTTGGTCGGCGCCGGGAAGAATCCGGACAAGGTGGCCGCCGTCGTCGCAGGTTTGGCGGCGTTGCCCGCCGACGGCGAGACACAGCGGCTTCAGTGGTCCGCCGCACTCGGCCTGGCTAAGGGGCTCCGCTCTCGCGGCGCCTCGTTGACGGGCATCCTGGCCGGTCGCCCCGCCGCTGACGAAGTGCTGCATTTATTCAAACAGGCGTCG
>DASZUP010000673.1:0-3989 GCA_035547635.1 Pirellulales bacterium | reverse complement strand
AAGAATTCGGTTTCCCGCTGGTCGTCGATCGATCGGTCATTCCGGACAACGACGACTCTACGCTATTCATTTGCAGCGGAATGCAGCCGCATAAGCGCCGCTTCCGTCAGCCCGACGGCGGCAGGCACGGATCGCTGCAATCGTGCGTTCGCACACGCGATATTGAACTGGTTGGCGACGGAAGCCATCTGACCTGTTTCGAGATGCTCGGGAACTTCTCCTTCGGCGGCAATGACTACGAGGTTTCGGTCGAGCTTTGGCATTCGATCCTGACCGACCTGCGGATTTCCGTCTCCGGCGTACACGTACACCCTTCGCGAACCGATCACCGCCGACTCTGGGAGCGACGCGGCTATCCAATCGTTCTCGATCCAAGCTGCCGCTGGACCGATGGAGAGATCGGTGGCCATTGCTGCGAACTGTTCTGCGGCGAGTTGGAGATCGGCAACCTGGTCAACCCGGAGGGGCGATCTACGGACGTGGGCTTTGGCTGGGAGCGATTGCACCAGGTCGTGGAGCAAAAGAGCCGCGTGGACGATACTTCGCTGTTTCCGACCCGGGGCCATCCCGTCGTGCTCGACCACAGTCGGGCGATTTCCTTGCTGCAAACCAATGGCATCGAGCCGGGCAACCGCGGCCGCAACTACGTCTGCCGCCGCTTGATTCGCCGGATGCTGCCGCTTTTGACGGGAGACGAGCGATTCGTGTTCGATGATTGGATCGGCCAGGAGCAAGAATTGCGGGAGCTGAGCCTCAAGCAGGGCAGGCGGCATTGGCGGAAGCACCGAGACAAACCGGACAGCTTTTGGCGGGAGACTTTTGGAATTCTGCCGGAAGAGATTAGGCTATTGGAGTGACGGCGCCAACGAGCGCCTGGCGGCGAATCAAGTCTCAGCGGCGGTCATTTGTTTATGGCGTCAGCTTCTCGGGCAGACCAATGGTGGACGGAAAAAGCCCAACGCTATTTGCAACAGTATGGCCTCGACGCGGTCCTTACACCGGAAGACGATCCCGTGTTATGGGCCTGCGTACTCGATGAACACTGGTCGCCGCCACTTGAACGGTTTGGATCAGACGTGCGATATCTTCGTTTTTCGATCCTGGGAAAGCGGCGTTCCAATTCAACCAAAAGCGGGCGCGTGGAACTGGAGGTCTGGGGATTTCAATGGGTCGAAGAAGGGCAACGTCTGAAGGCGGTCGCTCGACGGAACGATCGCCGCGCGGGTTATCCCATCGGTTATCTCGATATCCAGCGGCCAAGTCGGCTCCGCAAGTCCGCGTTAGTTCATCAAGGACACCTTTCAGAGCCCTTGATGGGCATGGGGTGGAACTACCGGTGGCGTCGCGAGGCCGATGGGTTTTGGATGCCGGGAAAGTACGCTGGCGGTTGGATTTCGTAATAGTTCGGCTGAGGTTGTTCTCGATGGCCTGGCAGCGATACGCCCTCACGCTGTTCGGGATTCTCGTCGGCGCCGGCGAGGCCTGGCTGGCGGCTGCAAGTTGTGGCGTCGGGGCCACGACGACATTTCTCGCTGCGTCGGCGGGCGGCGCTTTCGCGGGTTACGTCGGATACCGGCTCGCGACAGAGCCGGACAACTCCTTCTTGCAAAAGTCGGCGCTGATTACGATCAGCCCGCTGCTGGTTGGCGCCTTTTTCTCGCTGCTGCTGCTGCTTATTCCCTTTTTTGGCATCGTCCTGGCAATCGTCGCGCCGATCGGTTTTGTCCATAGGCAAATTTACGAAGGCAAACTCCGAAAGCGGATGAAGTCGAAGAATCGCTGCATCTCGCTACGCGACGCCAGGCGGTTCCTGGAGGCGGGCCGCGGCACGTTGATCGCGGAGACAGGGCTTAAAGGGGGGTACTATCGCGTTTGGTTTACCGAGGATGATTTATCCCAGAAAGGAATGACCGCGCTCACAAACGACGACTTGATCGCTTTGTTGGGGGGAGAGGAGCGACCGTTCAACTCGTTGCTGAAGGACGAGTATCTGAATGAAGAGACGGGCAAAGCGCTGCTGACTCGCATCCCGCCGCATTGGGTGAATTCCGGTCGTCTCAAACGCATGTTTCCGTACGCAGCCATTGCCGAGGCGGTCTGCCTGGCTTCGGTGGTTCCGTCACAAGCCGATTCGCAAGACCTTGGCATTTAGCCAGGGGAATGACGAGGCGGAGTGTTGACAGAGCGTGAATGCTGCGCGGCCTTGGACCGTTCCCGCTACAGCAATTCGCTGATCGGCTGCCCTTCGGAAAGCGGCGTGGGGCGGCCGTCTTCGGTGTGGTAGGTGATGGCGCGAGAATCGTAGCCAAGAGCCTTGAACACTGTGGCGTGGATATCGGCCGGCGTGACGGGATGCAACCGGGGCACGGCGCCGATCTTGTCCGATTCCCCAATCACCTGGCCGCCGCGAATGCCGCCGCCCGCCAGCACGACCGAATAGCATTGGGGCCAATGATCGCGGCCGGCCTCCTTGTTGATGGCGGGAGTGCGGCCGAAGTCGCCCATCCAGAGCACCAGCGTGCTGTCAAGCAGGCCCCGTTCGCTGAGGTCGTCCAACAGCGCGGCGTAGGCCTGCTGCATGGGCGGAACCAGGCGGTTCTTGAGCTGATTGAAATTGTCTTTGTGGGTGTCCCAGGTAATGCTCGGGCCGTTGACGGTCGTGACGAACCGCACGCCCGACTCGACGAGCCGCCGGGCCAGCAGGTGCGACTGGCCCCAGGAATGACGGCCGTATCGCTCGCGGACTTCGGTCGGTTCGCGCGATAGATCAAACGCATCGCGAGCCTCGCCGGTGGCCATCAGCGAGAGCGCCTTCGCCTGGTAGACGTTGTGCTCGGCAATGCCCGACGCTGCGATCGTGCGGCCATCGAGCTGACTGAGCAGGGTTCGCCGTTCCTCGAGCCGCTCGCGGCTGACTCCCTCGACCAGCCCCATGTTGGGAACCTTGAAGTTCGCCTTGTTCGGATCGTCGTTGAGCACGAACGGGTCGAACTTGGCCCCCAGGCAGGAGCCGTACTGGCCGGGCGTGATATAAGCGCGGCTGTCGCAGTGGGGTTCCGGCGTAATCACATACGGCGGGAGCGAACCGGAATAGCCGTCTCGCTGGGCTAGCCAATTGACCAGCGTGCCGAAGCACGGATAATCCGAACGGCTGGGATTGATCAGCGTGCTATCGATGCGATACGGGCGACCGACCGTCGTCCAATACATGCCGGAATTGTGCCCGCCGTGTTTGTGGTGCACCGTGCGGACGATCGCCAGCTTATCCGCGCGCGTTGCCATCTCGGGCAGCAACTCGGAGATCTCGATGCCCGGCACGTTGGTGGCAATCGGTTGATACGGGCCCCGCACCGTGTCGGTCGCCTGCGGCTTCATGTCCCACAGGTCCAGGTGGCTGGGCGCGCCGCAGTTGAAGATCAAAATCACCGACTTGGGCCGGCTTTTGGCCGGTCCGGCCGCCGCAGAGGCAAGGTTCAAGTTGCTCCAGAACGAACTCAGCGCGCCCAGGCCGGCGGCGCCGTACTGGAGCATCGACCGTCGGGAAACGTAGGGAAGGCAAGCCCCTCTCGCCTGATCCGTCATCGCACTATCCTTTTATCCGTCGCCTGGCGCCTCGACCTCTTGAACACGGCATCGGCAACCCATGCCCGTTTGTTGATGCGTTTTGTATTGTAACGTCCGGCGCCCCGATTCAGAAAGACTTCTTCGGCCCCTTTCAGCTAAAACCCGGCGCCGGTTCACCATTTCAGCGCACTTCACGTATCATGAAATGAAAGGCGGAACGTTTCACTCATGGTCGTTAATCACCTGTAATAAGCTCGCGTCGGCCGCGCAAATGAATGATAGAGTCGCGGGTTCGGAGGGCCTGCAGTAATGGATCCGTTTTGTTCCGCTCCGCCACCTCCGGGCCTGCCCCGGTGGAGCGATGATTGATCAGCTAGAAACCGTGCCCCATTGCCGCCCGATTCTGCTTTCCGCGTTTGTCCGCC
>DASZUP010000672.1:0-6352 GCA_035547635.1 Pirellulales bacterium | reverse complement strand
TACGGGGGGCGAAAGCTTCGAGACCTGGGCGCTGATCGGCGGACTGTACGGCTAGGTGTTGTTGTTGGCCGCGTCGGCCTGCCTGCTGATTCGATTGGGCAGCGTGTGGGAAGACGTGCGATCGCTGATCGTGCTTATTCTGCTGATGTTCCTGGCCATTTCCGTGTCGCTCGACGGCGCCATCGCTCACAAACCCGAACAGGGCCGGCTGTGGCTGATCGGCGCGTTTGGAATGGCGGTCGTCGTCAGCGAAGCCCTGGTATTCGGGCTGCGCGTGAGGTTTCCCTGGGGCTATCGTGCGCCCTACTACCTGATTCTCTCGCTGTTCTTTCTGTATCCCGTCGCCTTGAGCCCGCTGGTGCTCGATCCGGGCAGCCGGACGCTGCAATGGGGCCTGTTCGGCTTTTCGACGGCCGCAGGCGCGGCGTTCTTGACGTTGTTGCCCGCGGTACGGCGCGGGCCGCCCTACGTGCAGAACAACGGCACGCCCTGGACATGGCCCATGTTCCCTTGGACGGTGTTCGCCGTATTGGGCTTTGCCGTCTGCTTGCGGGCCTATTACCTGTGCGAATCGCTGCACTTTGTCGGCGGCTCGTCCAGCATCTTCGGCGCCTATTTCCTCGTACCCTGGTTCTTTGCGGTCGGAGTGTTGCTGCTGGAACGGGCGATTACTTCCGGCCGCAGCACGTCGCAGCTCTGGGCCCTCTTGGCGCCGCTGGTCTGGCTGGCGCTGGCCAACGAGCCAAGGAACTTCGACCCGGTTCATACCGAGTTTTTACGAACCTTCGCACACACGCTGCACGGCTCGCCGTTGTATTGGACGCTGGCGTTGGCCGCTGTGTTTTACGGTCTGGCGGCACTGCGCCGTGTTCGGCTGGCTTTCGATGCAATGTGTCTCTCGCTCATCGCTCTGGCCGTGATCGGTCCGGACACGTATCGCATCAGCGGGCCTTGGACGTTCTCGGCCTGGCCGCTATTGGCCGTCGGCTTATTGCAGTTGCCTCGCGCATGGCGCTGCTACGATTCTCGCCGCGCCCTGATTGCCGCGTGCTGTCTGCTTGCCGGCACGGGCGTTTTGCTGCGCGGCAGTTGGTTCTGGCATTACCAAGGCGCTATTCCGGCCGCCTGTCTGCTGGTTTCGCTGCTGGCGATCGGAGCGATCTTTCGCGATCCCTTTGCGCGCTGGCTGCAGGGGGCTGCCGCCGTGCTGATGCTGGCTGGCAGCATGGCCCTGCTCGTCGATGCGTCGCATTTCTGGCCGGTTCAGCCGTGGCTGACTTCGAGCTTGTGCGTGCTGGTGCTGAGCGGCGTGGCGGCGGCGTACGGCCGGGCGATTGGCAATGCCTGGTTTTACGCCGCCGCGGCCGGCCAGTTGCTGGCCTGGTCGACGGACGGACTGGCTCGAGGGTATGCTCTGTTGAAGCCCTACGTCGTCGGGCTCGAGCAGATCGCCTGGGGCGCCGGGTTCTTTCTGCTCGCCATGGCAATCAGTCTTTGGAAGACGCGGTTGTTTGCAGAGCGATTTCCTCGGAAGGAACGGGATTCAGTTCGAGGATAGAAGCGACGTAGTGCAGAACACAGAGTTACTGCGATCGAGAGATGGCCCGGTCTCAATTGCTTTCTGACGGAATTTGATCATTGCTAGTGAGGCGTGTTGACCAATTTCAGGAGCGAGGTCGACACGCCGAAACCGCCAATTACCCTGGGCGACAATCGGTCGTTCAAAACTGCCGCGATGTGACGCAACTGCAGTGACGGGCAGTTGGCGACCTGGCTCACAATCCGTGCTGTTGCGAGCTCCGTGACCGCGGCTATTTGGCCGTTAAGCGATAACGCACCACGCTGACGCGGGCCGCCGTCGAATCGGGCGGGATCGCCCAAGCGGGAAGCGGCGGGGCCTCGAGCAGCGCCGTCTCGCCGGAGACTTTCCAGCTAAACGGCTCGCCTGTCAGCGGATCGAGCGGGATGGGAACTTCCGTAATATCATCGAGCGCGGCCGGCAGCTTGCCGTCGTGGCCGGCCATATAATGGCGAGTCGCCTCGATGATCCGCAAGGCCTGGATTTTGCGATTGATCGACCACGGCGAGACATACATCAAAGTCGGATCGAAAAAGCCCGATTCCGTCGTGCCCGTCTTTTCATGCAGCGACTTGACCTCTTGCCGCAATTGCCGAAGCAACGGCCAGGCTTCTCGCGGCGGCAGCACGACGGCGGCGGCGGCGCGGTGGTCGATCGCGAGCCGTTGGTGCACGTACCAGCGGACGCTTGCTTCTGCATCGGACATGGCTGTGACCTTGGCAGCCGAGACGTTGGCCAATTCAGGCAATTCCTCCCGAGCGACCGTGGTCCATTTGGCGAGCACATCCAACGTCGATGCGCCGTCTTTCGCTCGAGCTTCAGGAAGCTCGTCGAGCGTCTTCAACAGTTCCACGAGTTGGCGTGCCATGTTCCGCCACTCCTGCTGATTGCGGGGACCGTCCAAGTCAGCAGCTACGGGCAACGTCCTGGCGAACGCATCCGCTTCGAGACTGGCCGTCCGATCGAGCGAAATGAGTGAATCCGGCAACGCGCTCAGCGCCCAATAGAGATTCGGACTTTCGGGCTGCGAGATCAACTCGCCGGTCTGATCGAGCATGGTGCGATGGATGGCGATCGCGACTAATTGGCAGACGTAGAATGGCGTTTGCGCGAGATGCCGGCCATCGGCCAGCCCGATCAGGATGCCTTCGCGCGCCTGCTCCAACTCGCCCCGGGAAAGGTAGTAGCGGATTCTTGCAACCAGGCCGCGTCCGATGAACACCCGCAGCCCTTGAACGTCCGGCAAAAGAATCGTGTACAATGACGCTGCTTCTCCGATCGGATACTCCCAATCAGCGGTTCGGCGAAACGCGGCCCGCCGCATCTCGCGGAAGAAGTGTTCCGGCAACACTCCGCCAGACGCGGCCCACTCCGGCGCATCGAGCGGGCGCGTTTCCCACTCGTGCAGCGTGGGAAACACCTGATTCATCCAAGCCGTCTGTTCCCACGGCATTCGCAGCAGGATTGGCGCGGCGTTGCCCGGCTTGAGCTCCGCTTCGGCGGGGAGCAGCCGGTATTTAAGCACGGGCGTCTCAATGGCGCGTGCGCGGATGGTCAATTCGACCGGCGGCGACTCTTCGGCGGCGAGCGGCCGAACGAGCAATACGGAAATGGCGGCGAACACGGTGACGAATCGCATGGCAAGATCCTTTGAGAAACGTCGGCTGGGAAACTGTGAAGATGGAATGTATGCAGAACGCCTTGGCGTCTTGGGTTGGGCGCGCTTGGTCTCGCTTCGGCGCCTGAAATCTGCCAGGCGAAGCCTGGGACTCGCCCCTCGCCTACTGCTCGAGGAGCTTTCGCGTCAGCGGGCCCAAGGCGAGCGAACGGAGGCGCGGATCGGTTTGTTCAAATCGGGCCAACTCCTCGGCAAACGACTCGCTGGCAGACGGCGGCGCCTGCCAGGCGTCGAGCGCCACCGCCGCCGGGCGCCTGGCGGCCAACAGCCGCTCCAACTCCGTCGGCGTGCGGTCGGGCGCCACAAGCACAGGCGCGGGAGGCGCCGCCATGCGATTGACTGGCAACGCTGGTTGGCGGACGAAGGACACGCTCAAACCGGCAAATAGGACCGTCAGTACGGCCGTTGCTCCTTGCCAGCGCCGCAACCGTTTGCGTACGGCGGCCTGCCCCGCGGCAAAGGCGCACTGGTAAAGCATCTGTTCCCGCTCAGCCGTTGATGTTCGGGGAAGCGCGGCGGCCACGCGCGCCTCTAAATCCTGCAAGTGCGGGTCGTTTGGCGAAAAGTCATTCATGGCCGAGGCTCGCATTTCGATTCAAGTCGGGTCCGAAGCGTCTTCAGCGCCGCTTCATACCGCCGGAAAGCCGTGGCAGTTGAAACGCCGCAGAGCTTGCCAATCTCTTCCAGTGACAGTTGGCCCCAGGTCCGCGCCACGAGGACTTCCCGGAGCTGATCCTCCAGCTCTTCCACCGCCGCCAGGATCTCGCCAAGTTCGACCGAGTTGACCGCAGCGACAGGCGCTATCTCCGGTCGAGCCCGGGCTTGCTCCCGTTTCCGTCGGCGCTCCTCGGACAGCCGCTGCGTTTCTGCCAGGTTGCGGCAGACGCGATACAGCCAGGCCACCGGTTTTTGCGGCGGCGGTTCCTGGCAGGCAAGGCGGCAAAACGCTTCCTGAACCACGTCCTCGCACGAGGTACATCGAGAGCGAACCCAGAGCCGCAACGAGACGGCCTGCGTTTCGATCAGTTCTGCCAACTGGATTGCATCAAGGGGCATGTCTCGACGACCTGGGGCGGATTGGCTTCCATGAAGAAGACCCCGCCGAAGACAATTCTTTTCATAAAATCCCGGTCTACCGCTCGCTCCCCAGATTACCGCATTTTTAAGTGCTTGCCTGACGGCGAGTTCCGCGCCGCGTCCGGAAATCGGTCTCATGCAGCGGCCATACGCAAGCCATATCTGACAGAAGTCGCAGCGCTCGGCGCCGCCGGGCGACGCTTCGGCGGCGGTGCGGTACCGGCGAGCAGCGTTGCTGGCGCCCTTCGGAAGCGCGGCGAACGATGTTCTTGACCTTCGATTTTAAAAGTTCACAGAAAACTACTTGACACAAAAAGACGTATTGTCTTATAGTGTCGTGGTCGTTCAAGGCGGCAGGCGCGCGCCGGCGATGAGAAAGTCAGCCCGGCGCGTGATTCCCTATTCAGGGACTGTCACATCGGTCCATATCCGCTTGACTGCGAGCAGTGCCATGGCGTCTCGAGCGCTCGCCTTGGGCATCGTTCTTCTGTATGTGGCCGTCGGCTGCGCCAGCTTGGCGCTGCGAGAGGCCTGGCCCGGCTTTTTCGGCGATGGCGTGGTGTTGTCGCTGCGGCTCGCCCCGGCCATCTCGTTGGAACTCACGGAACAAGAGGTGGACGAACTCTTCGAACGACGGCTGATTGCATTCGATTCCCGGGGGGGTAACGACGGCGTCGTCTATTTCAGGCCTTGCGACGGCGTCGAAATCGATTGGATCTACACGGTCCTGCGCCAATTCAGGAACGAGCAGGCCGACCCTTTGAGCCGCATCTGGCGCCAGCCGGGCCACATTCAGTGCTGTTGATCGGGCTCTGCCGAATCGGTTTCGCTAACCAATTGGCGAACTCCTCGCCGCAATCGTCCCCGAATCTCCCTCCGTAGTCGCGAAATATCTCAATGGTATTCGCCTCAGCGTCGCCGCACTCGGGTATTGTCTCGAGTTATCATCCCCACGCGGCGCCTTAGATGGATGAAAGTCACGCCTTCAGGCTGTTCAGAAAGGGATGGCAAACTTCTGACTTCCGAGGGAACGATTGAGAACCGCCTGGCGAGCAGGTTTAATGGCATTGCCGGCAAGGCTGGCCGTCGGCAAACCTGCATCGACTCGCAGCCCCTCGCCGTAACCGTCGTCTGCGCCCGTGTTCGGAATCGACTTCTTGTTGAGCTTCACCGTTGAGGTTACCGCCATGCTGAAATTTACGCCTGCCCGGCGTTTGCACTGTGCCTTCGAGAGCAACTACGCGGCCATCCGCCGCGTCTCGCTCGCATGCTTCCTGGCGGCGGCCGCGGTCTGCACGCCGTCGCCCAGCAACACGGCTTATGCGGCGCAACTTACCGCAGGCGCAGCGAAGGTCGACATCACCGACCGCGAAGCCGGGCCGGTCAACGACCCCCTGTTCGTCAAAGCGCTGGTATTGAAATCCGACGCAACGACTGCCGTGGTGATCACGGTCGATGCGGTCGCCATCGGCGAGATCGGCCGGATCAAGAACGACTATTTGCCCAAGGTCCGGGCGCGGCTGGAGAAGGAACTTGGCATTCCGCCCACAAACGTCCTGGTCAACGCCAGTCATTGCCACGGCGTCGTCTGCGCCGATGTCGACGAGCGGACGGTGCAGGCGGTGAAAGCGGCCGCGAAGAACCTGGTTCCGGTCAAGGTGGGCGCCGGCGCCGGCCACGAAGACCGGATCATGGAAAACCGCCGTCTGAAGCTCAAGAGCGGCCGAGAGGCCGACGTGCGGCACGCCTATTCGCTGCCGCCGGACGAGGAGGTCGCCGAGGTCGGCCCGGTCGATCCGCAGATCGGCATCTTGCGACTCGATCGCCTCGACGGTCGCACGCTGGCTGTCGTTTACAACTTCGCCTGCCATCCAATCATGGGCGTGCCCGGCGGCGCCAACACGGCCGACGTGACGGGCTTCGCCTCGCAGGTGATCGAAGACAACGCGAGCGACGGCGCGATCGCGCTCTTTCTGCAAGGCTGCGGAGGCGACATCAATCCGGTGATGTACAAGGAC
>DASZUP010000671.1:0-4891 GCA_035547635.1 Pirellulales bacterium | reverse complement strand
ATGCAGGGCGACAGGCTGCAAGCGCCAAATAGTATGCAAATACACGCCCCCTGAGATTTGCTCTCGGAGAATCAATGGTCGTCGCGGACTGCCCGGACCATGATCAACGGCAGATCGTTCTTTGCCGCCCGCCCCTCTTCCGGCTGGCAAGATAAAAGGGGGCAGAGCTCTGCCCCCTTCTATCTTGCGCGGCCACGACCTGTTGCTGGCCGCCGACTTGGGGCAAAGTTGGCCGCCATCGACAACAGCATGGCGCGCAACAAAAAACCGCCGCCGGACGGTTGGGCTGGCAAGCTCCGGCGACGGCGCAGGCAAAGCATCCAACCGCTGCCGATTGAGTTCGCGCCCCAGGACGGTTCGTCCTGAGCACGAAAGAAGCTCGACGAGTCAATCCGGGCCGAATCCACTGCGAGGATGATATGGCTCCTGCCGCATTGGACCGAATTCCTTGGAGTTACGCCTGATTGATCTCGCGTCGCAAGGCCGCTCTAATATGGGGGACTGCAATTGGATTTATATCGTTTCGCTGCCTGCGCGTTGGGCTGACAACTGTGCAGCCTACAGGTAACACGATGGTCATTGTGTAGACAAGTTCTGCAACGGGAGAGTTAGCGCATGGGCAAATGGTCGCTATTCATGCTTGTGATATTGTCTGCGATTGGATGTGGACGCAATTCGCAAGCCCCCGCCTCTGGGTCTGCTGAGCCTGCGAGCAATGCGTCGGTAGGCCAAGAACGCTTGAACACTCTTGCTGTATATCCTACAAGTAACGCGGCCGACATGCGGATTTGCTCCGTAGCATCCTTTTCTGAACTAGAGAGTGAAATACGAAAAATCAATTGGAACGAGCCTGCCGGTGTAGCGGAGGTGATCTTCTCTCATGATCCCGTTTCGACGAACAAAGAGAGTATTTCAGCTACTGGCTCATTCGCTGCGACCTCGGATGACGAACAATTTGAGATCGAGATCACGACGATTGCCGCAGACGGCGTTTACCACCGTTTCTATTCGAAAAGCCCAAAGTCGGTCGATGAAATCGTCTCCGTGTTTAAAGCGTACTACGAAAAGTCGGAAGACTGGCGTGAACTACAGCAATGGACCGAGGACTGACCAGGCGCCCTGTCGATGACACCCAGAGAGCGCAGAACCACCGCATGCACCGGAGCGGCGGTGGCCGGCGGATTCAGAAATCAAGGTCAACGCCCGCCGCCCGGTGATGCGGAGCGTTCGGCGGCATGCAGACATGAGTGACATTTCAGAGGATCGAAGCCTTACCGCAGAGGAAGCGAACCTCGTTCGATGGTTGCTCCTGCATGGTACAGACGAGGCCGATCGCTTTCTCGGAGAGGTCGGCAATATTCGTGTCGTTGCCAGATGTGGATGCGGATGCGCCAGTATTGACTTCACGGCTGAACATGAATCAGGGATGGACATTCTCTCCGACTACCAGTGGCGTGATGATGCCGGCTGTCTATATGGAGTGTTCTTGTTCGCTCGTGCCGGCCGGCTGGCGGGGTTAGAAGTGTGGTCTATCGACGGTGCAGCTACACCATCGGAGTTGCCCGATCCATCAAGGCTGGAGCCGCTCGACCAGAATGCCGTATAACAACGCGTTCCAGCGGACGCAACGCTGGGCGACGTTTTCACACTCGGGCGCGGCATCCTCGCTCAGCGTTGCGCCGCTGAACGTGGCCGTTCGCTCGATAGCGCGGGCGCGTCCTTAGGCCGTTGGCGGAGTTTGGGGTCGGCACTGCGGTCCTGGGGCCAAGGTGCTTGGGGTCCGGCGCACCCCGTGAGGAAAGTGCACGTTAACCGGTGGGCGGTTTGGGTTCGGAAGGCCTGATCTCCAGCCTGCTGCTGGTCGCGAGTTATCTTGGCGAATGTCCGGCGCGGCCCCGGAAGAAGAGGCTGAGACCGCGTTGGACGCAGATTCCCGCGAGGCCCGCGGGCGCCGCTTCTACCCGTTATGCGAACGCGGTTCGCGTCGATCAGCGTGTTGCGCCAAGAACGCTTCGCGGTCGGCGGCAAAGTAGCTCATCGGCCGGCCATAATAATGAGCCAGACATTGGTATTTGAGACCAATTTTTTCCAGCACCTTGCGCGAAGCGACGTTGGGCGGCTCGACGACGGCTACGATCCTTGCCAGCCCGAGCGCGGCGAAGCCGTGTTGCACGCTCGCCGCGGCGGCTTCGCTCGCATAACCATGTCCCCAATGGGGCTTCGCAAAACGGTAGCCGACTTCTATCTCCGGTCCCTCTTCAAGCTGCTTGAGTCCGCAGTCGCCAAGGATGGCGCCCGTCGACCGGTCTTCGACGACCCACAAGCTGAAGCCGAACAGGTTCTGGTGGTCCATCAGCTTCTGGATGCGGGCTTGAGTGGACTCGATCGTTGGGTCCGCCCCGCTCATGCTGTAGCGCATCACTTCCGGATCGCCAAAGACTGCGAACATCGCTTGGGCGTCGTCCGGGCGATAAGGACGCAGCCGCAAGCGATCCGTGATTAATTGCCAGGTGGTCGACATTTTCCGGGCCCAACCGGGAAGAGGAGTAAGCAACACGAACAGACGACTTTATCAGATCCGTCCGCGTCGGGCGCGATCCGCCTGGCCTGCAGTAGGGAATAGCTGAGGGCGAAAAACGGTGGCATCGGCGCGGGCGGCGGTTTACATTAGGGGCCGCTGATGCGTTCCGCATCGCTTCCTGACGGCGGACATCCCTAACGCGAGATTTTGCACCATGAGCGGTCTTCCCCCGGTTTCTGTTTGGCGTCGCGGCTTCTGGCGGCAGACCGTCTATTTGATGGGGATTATGGCGTTCGGGCTGGGCGCCGCGATGGCGAAGGCCGAGGCGCCGCGGGTTTTGCCGGCCGGCAAAAAGCCTAACGATCGGCGGCTCGGCGATCCCAAAAACCTGAGTGGCTATTTCCCCTTCAAACCGCCTGCGACGCAGCAGGAATGGCAGCAGCGGTCCGAGCGAGTGCGACGGCAGACGAAGGTGGCGACCGGACTATGGCCGGAGCCGGCCAAGACGCCCGTCAACGCCGTCGTGCATGGCCGAGTGGATCGCCCCGAATACACGGTGGAGAAGGTCTATCTGGAAAGCTTTCCAGGATTCTACGTTACCGGCAGCCTCTATCGGCCCAAAGGGCGCAGCGGCAAGTTGCCGGGCGTGCTTTGCCCGCATGGGCACTGGGCCAACGGTCGATTCTATGACGCCGGCCGCCAGGCGGCGCGGCAACAGATTGTCAAAGGCGCGGAGCGGTTCGAAAACAGCGGCCGCTTCCCGCTGCAGGCCCGCTGCATGCAGTTGGCTCGGATGGGCTGCGTGGTGTTTCACTACGACATGATCGGCTACGCCGACAGCCAGCAGATCTCGTTCGACGTCGCTCATCGCTACGGCAAGCCGCGTCCGGAGATGGAAGGCGCGGAGAACTGGGGCTTTTTCAGTCCTCAGGCCGAGTTGCGGCTGCAGCATATCATGGGCCTGCAGACCCTCGATTCCGTGCGAGCGCTGGACTGGCTGCTCAGTCTGCCGGAAGTGGATCCGTCGCGCATTGCCGTGACCGGCGCCAGCGGCGGCGGCACGCAAACCTTTTTGTTGGGCGCGGTCGATCCCCGGCCCGCCGTCGCGTTTCCCGCCGTGATGGTCTCGACCGCCATGCAAGGCGGCTGCACCTGCGAAAACTGCGACTATCTGCGCGTCGATACCGGCAACATCGAACTGGCCGGGCTGTTCGCTCCGAAGCCGTTGGGCATGACGGGCGCCGACGACTGGACCAAGGAGATCGCAACCAAGGGGCTGCCCGAACTCGTACAGCTCTACAAACTGCTCGGCGCCGAAGGAAAAGTACAGGCGTTTCCGTTCGTCCATTTCCCGCACAACTATAACTACGTCAGCCGCGCGGCGATGTACGGCTGGTTCAACAAGTATCTGAAGCTGGGCATGGAAGAGCCGGTGGTCGAAGAGGATTTTCAGCCGCTCACGGTGGCGGAGATGAGCGTCTGGGACGAGAAACATCCCAAGCCGGCCGCGGGTGATGATTTTGAACGCCGCTTCAGCAAAGCGCTGGCGGAAGCTTCTGGCAAGCAACTCGCCGAGCTGACGCCGAAAGACGCCGCCTCGCTGGCCAGGTATCGCGAGATTGTCGGCGGCGCCGTCGACGTGCTGATCGGCCACGGCTTGCCGCCCGCCGGGACGGTCGAGTTCGAGTTGACGAGCAAAGAAGATCGCGGCGGCTATTGGGAATTCGCCGGGTTGCTGCGAAATGCCGAGCACGGTCAGGAGTTGCCGACGGTCATGCTGCAAGCCAAGCCGTGGAACAAGCAGGTCGTCGTCTGGGTCGACGAAGCGGGCAAGGCCGGCCTGTACGGTACGGATGGCGGGCTGAAGCCGGAGATCGCCAGGTTGATCGCCGGCGGCGCCGCCGTAGCCGCCGTGGATATGATCTACCAGGGCGAGTTCCTGGCGCCGGGCGAAGGTCCGGCCAGGAACCGCAAGGTGACCAATACGGATCGCCAATTCGCCGGCTTCACGTACGGTTACAACCATCCGCTGTTCGCCCAGCGGACGCACGACATCCTGAGCTTGATTTCCTTTGTGCAGAACCACGAACGAAAGCCGGAGCGCATCGACGTGATCGGCCTGAATGGGGCCGGGCGCCTGGCTGCGGCCGCGTGCGTTCAGGCGGGCGACGCCATCGACCGTGCGGCCATCGACACGGCGGGCTTCCGGTTCAGCAAACTGGCGAGTTTTGACGATGCCGATTTTCTGCCCGGCGCCGTGAAGTATGGCGACCTGCCTGGCCTGCTGGCTCAGGCGGCGCCACGAGCCCTTTGGCTGGCCGGTGAACAAGAGACGCCGACCGTCGTCAAGGCCGCGTATGGCGCGGCGGG
>DASZUP010000670.1:0-7619 GCA_035547635.1 Pirellulales bacterium | reverse complement strand
GTTGATCGGCGAAGGCACGCTCAACGCCGCCTTTGTCTCAGGTACGATGCGCATCGTCACCTTGCTGGATTGCACGATCTCACCAGCCAGGCCTCTGCCGCCAGCGACAGACGTATTCCTGGTTGAATAGGGCTTGTGCCCTATCGCTAATTCTGTCCGCTAGCTGAAGGTTTATTCGTGGAGTATTGGGCCTCCTCGGACTGACGTTGGTTCTCAGCCGCCGATGGCGACTGAGAACCTGCTGCTCCGCCGACCGCCGGCGGAGATGACTCATGAGGCAGCTGCATTTTATCCGCGCGCGGCTCTCCTGGCGCTATCGGCGCGGCGTTTTCTGCGATCTCAATCGGTCCGCTTTCGCACGGCGCACGGGCGCAGGCTGCATCGTCGCCGAGCGAGAGGGCGTCGTTGATGCGAGGTTTGCGGCGCGGATGGATGCGCAGCAGGTCTTGGGCGACGAGTGCGTCGCGCACCGCCTTGCGATCGACCGCCGCTTGAGCGTAATGTCCGAGATGCTCGTCCGGCGCGAAGTTCCACTGCGCGCGGATTGCGGAACGCGTGGCTTCGACGGCGGCTGTGAAGACGGCCCGTTCCTCGGCGGCCGCCGGCGTGCGGGCGGCCCAGAGTTCCGCGGACGTCGGTCCGCGCCAGCCTTCAGGCCGCGACAGCGCATTGGCCAGTTGTCGCGCGCTTTCCGCATCGGCGCGAGTCGGCATGCCCGATCGGCCGCGGTAGTCGGCCACGGCCTCTTGGTAGGTCGAGAGCTGGCCGTTGGCCCGTTCGACGCCGCCGTTGTACTGCGGATGACGCCGCGGCGAGAAGAGGGCCGCCACGCCCTGCTCTGCCAACAGCCGCTTGGTCTCGTCGGCGCGGAAGGGGCCGCCGTTATCGCTCTTCAGCACCAGCGGCGGCCCATGCTCGGCGAACAGCTCGAGGTAAGTCGCCTGCACGACTGCTTCCGTGGCTTCTTCCACCGGCAGCCAGGTCAGTTGGCAGCGGCTCGCCAGATCCTTGATCGACAGCAGCCAGCCGTAACGTCCTTCCAGCGGCTCGCGCCGCTCTTTGAAGTCGGCGGCCCAAACGGCGCCCGGCCGACGCCACTCCAAGCGGCTCCGCAGGCGCTCGGCTTTTCGGCGCTGGATGCGTCGATAACGCCGAAGCAGATCTTGCAAGTCTGCGCGGCGGAGTTCGGGGAACTCGGCCTGCAAGGCGGCCAGCGGAGTCGCCGGTCCGCGCTCGCACAGGAAGCGATAGACGGCGTTGCGTTCTTCGCGAGACGCGCAGCGCGCCGGCCGACCTCGATCGGCCAGTCGCGATTCGAGCTGGGCCCGAGGCCAGCGGCGCACGGTCCGGTCTGAGACGGCCAGTAACGATGTGACGCGGATCGCCGGCACGCCGCGCTGCCGGGCGTCGCCGCAGGCCGCCGCCACCGAACGTCGAACGGACAGTTCGTCTTGGCGACGCCGGTCGTACTGCTGGCGCGATTGCCGACGGCTCACCGACATCTCAGACTCCTTCACGCAACAGGAGCCGGTCGCCGGCTTGCAGGCGCGCAGCGGCGAGGCGCAGTTCGCGTCGTTTTTTTCCCCGTGCGCGGCGAATGAATGACATGCGGCAAGACCCGAACCAGCTCCGCTCGCACCTCGGCGGCCGCCGCACGCGCCTCGAGTTCGCCGACTTTCTCGCGCAGCAACCGCAGTTCTTCCGGCTCGGGCGTCTCTTCCGACTTGGGCGGCCGGCCTGGCGAACGCGGTTCCAACAACCGCAGCGCCTGTTGCAGCCACCTGCTGCGCTGCGCGAAGAACCGCGACTCGCGAATGCCGAGCTCTTCGCAAGCCTGGGCCACGTCGCACTGCCCGGCGAGCGTCTGTAAGAACCACGTCATCCGTCGCTTAGCGTGCTCGGAGCCGGCCAGCGGCCCGACCAAGGCCGCGCCTTGCGGCTTACGTCCTATTCGTGACATGCTTCGCCTCGCTTTCGCCCCTGGCAAGAAAGAAGAGCGGCGGGCCGAGACGATCCGCGTCGGCCCGCCGCCAGTTTCTCTTAGGTTCGCCCGGCCTCCGGCTCGGGCGCTGTCGTTTCGGCGGCGACGGTTTCTGCCGGCGCCGCCGGCTCTTCGCTTTCCCGCATCATGCGCACCGCTTTCAAAGCCCGGACGCTGGGACGGCGCATGCGACGCTTCCCGCCGCCGGCCGGCTTGCCCTCGGCCGCTTTCGCAGGCGGCCGCGCCGCCAGCAGCGCCAAGCCGAGCGACCGTTCGGCCGCTCGCACCAACGCCTGTTGCCGATCGCATTCGCGCCGCAGCCGCTGGATCTCGCGCTCCAGCGCGGCCAGCCGGCGAGATGGATCGGGCCGCGGGCCGTGCGGCGGCGGCTCGCAAGCCGCCAGCAGTCCGGCCAGCGCGCGTCGTTCCAGCTGGTAGTAACGCGGCAACGACGTCTCCAACGCCTGCGCCGCTTCGCTCGGCCGGCGCACGCCGGCCAAGACTTCCAGAATCGCCGCCGCTTGTCGGCGGGCTTGCGCGCTGCCCGAGGGAACCGGCGCAGGGCAAGAGGTCTTGCGGGCCGCCCTCGTGCGGCGGCTGGGTTTCTCGGCGATGCTCATGGCGCGCCTCCCTCCGAGTCGGGCTGCGAGGCGCCTTCCGCGGGCGTCTCATACCAGGAGGCGCCTGGCGCATGAGGCTCCGGCAAGTCGTCGCCGCTCTCCGGCGCCGCATGCGGGCAGAGCGCCTCCGGCAGAGGCGCCGCGTCGTCTGCAGCGGCCGACTCCGCCTCCGGCGGACCGACGAGTTCCACTTCCTGCCGCGGCTGACCGGGCCGAGTCAGAAACACGCGCTCGCCTTCCGCATGCACGCTGAACGGCTGGCCGGCCACCTGGCCCGTCATGTAGAACGGCGGACGCGGCACGCCCTGCCGCGCCAGCTCCAAGGCGTTCGACGCCACGCGCTCGCGCAACGTCGCGAGCACCGTCGGCGCCGCATTGAAGAATCGATCGGCCGGGGTCAATCCGTCCAGGCCCTGATGAGGACGCTGGAAGTTGTAATGGTCGATGAATAGACCGATCCGCCGCCGGGCGTCTTCCAGATCGAGAAACACGGCTCGTTGCAGACATTCCCGCCACAGCGTGCCCCAGAAACGCTCGACCTTGCCCAGCGTCTGCGGATGCTTGGGACGCGAGACGACCTGACGAATCCCTTGCTGCTCCAGCTCGCGGCTGAACTGGCTCTTGCCGCGCCACGTCACGTACTGCGGACCGTTATCCGTCAGGATCTCCTCCGGCGGACCATAGGAGGCGATCGCCGCCCGCAACACTTCGAGTACCAAGGCGCTCGAGGCGCTGGCGTGCAGCCCGTAGCTCACCAGGAATCGGCTGTGGTCGTCCATGAAGGCGACTAGATACAACCGCCGATTCTGCCGCTTGAGCACGAACGTGAATAAGTCGGTCTGCCAGAGTTGGTTGGGCTTGGCCCGCTCGAAGCTCCGCTGCTTATCGGGATGCGGACGAGTGAGCCGCTCTTCCATCTCGTAGCCGGCCTCGTGCAGCACCCGAGCCACCGCGGCCGAACTGGCGGCCAGAGCCGGACCGCGCAGCAGTTCGTCGCTGATCCGCTGGCAGCCCCAGTCGGGATGCAGTTCTTTGAGCATCACGATCGTCCGTTTGGCGACTTCCGACAGCCGGCTGCCGGTCGAGGCGCCCCGCGGCTGCTCCATCAGCCCAGCCGGCCCTTGCTGCGCGAAGCGCTTCTTCCACAGATAGAGCGTATGCTTCGAGAGTCCCACCAGCGGTGCGAAGTCGCCAGCCGGCAGTCCGCTCCGCTGCCACGTGTCGAGAATCAACAACCGTTCGTGCGGCGAAAAAGCCAGCCGTATTTCATCCGGCTTGACGAGCTTTCGCCCCCGGCGCCCGTCCCAGCCCAGCGGCTTGCGCGCTAGCTCCACGCCGGATGGCAGATCGATCGACGCGCCCATCGTCCGACGGACATCGGCCGGCCATCCAGCCGGCCGCGACGAGTCGCCGCCCGCTGGCTCCGCCGCGTCCATTGTCTCCTCTTGGGCGTCCGGCGGCAATGATTCTGCGCCGTCTGCTTCAGAGCAGACAGCATTGCTGGCGCCGTCATGCTCTTCGCTTGCGCCTCCTTGCTCCCGCGCTTCCTGCTGCGCCTCGGCGCCGTTCAACTGCGCTTCGCGCTCCGTCCCTTCCGTCCCTTCAACACGATCGAACTCGCAAGACATCGTAACTTCTCCCGCGGCACTCGCCGCTTAATTGGGAGAAGGCCCTTGCTCCACCTATTTACGCCGTGCTAGCGGACAAGATTTTGGTAAAGGCAACAGCACCCCATCCACCCCGACAAGATCGTAAAGCACGAGTGCATCGAGACGCTCGGCCTGAGCGTGACGAAAGCCGCCGCCGCCCTCGGCGTCACCCGGCCGACGCTGTCAAAGGTCATCAATGGCCGGGCCGCCGTATCGCCGGAGATGGCCATCCGCCTCTCAAAGGCATTTGGCAGCCGCCCAGAAACCTGGCTTAAAATGCAATGGGCTTTTGACCTCGCCCAAGCGGAGCGGCTCGCCGGCCGCATCAACGTCAAGGGTTATCGCCAGAGCGGCATCGCCCCGCATGATCGGCAGCACTGAACGAATCCTATGCGGCACCGTAACATTTTGAGTCCTCCCGGCCAGATTTCGGTCGATGACGCCCCGACGCATCACTAATCCGCAGGCCTTCGTCGACGCCGAGCAACGCGCCGAAATCGAGCGCCAGCTCGCGGCGATCGACGCGGGCACGATGGCGGTCTATCCCTGGGAAGAAGTCAAGCAGCGGCTTCGCAACCGACATCGAAGCCGCTAAAACGCGGACTTAGCCGTCGTAGTTCTGACATGCGGGAGGTACGCCTTAACCCGTCGGTTCCCGTAACTTCTAATTCGCTCGCCGGGGCTTCGCTGAGCTGTGAAGGTTCTTTCACTGTTTTCCAGTGGGTGAATGGATTTCCGTCCAAAGACGTTTGGAGATTGCGATAGCGTTTACCTTCGCGACACTACCAATCGGTATCGGCGAATAAACTCGTTGAACAACCGCCTATTATGATATACGGTTAAGATGACTAAACCTATCGCAGTCTTTAGTAACCAGCTTGATATAAGTGGAAATGACAATAATGAGGAGGCTCAATGGCGATCCATCCGCATTTGGGAGTCAGAACCCGGCTTCGCAAACGCCTTACTGGATGACGGTGCTGATTCGGATAGGAGAGTTGACTGGATGGCGGCGCCAAAGGGAATTGCCTCACCCCACAGAAGAGGAAATAAAACTGCTTGCAAAGGATGCAATAGCGGATAGCGGCACCCATAACTTCTTGAAGCAAGTAATTGCAGCAACAGCCCCCGAAGAGCGTCGGAAATTAAAAATAAGTTGGGAAGAACAAATGGCGGCAAGAAGGTCGACGGCCCTGGGCCAAGACACTCTTAAAAATCCACAAAAGTAGCCCGAAATTGCCTTATTAGCTTGCCACTTCATCGATGTGGCCGCCAATTTCCTGGGCGACTGCCATAATTAATTGTTTAAGAACGTCCTCATCTTGAAAGATAGCAACTCGTTGTGGTCTTCCCGCAACAGTATCGTATCCATGCGATCTTAGCCGGGAGTACAATGCCTGCTCCGCGGCTTCCATAATTTCTCGGGCGTGGCTCATCACAACGTCATCAAGCGACGAAGCTGCGATACGATATCGTGTATTTTCATCGTGGTGGTCGATGTATTCGTAGGCAAAGCGAGTCGCGTACTCAACTACTTCATCAACAACGGCTTTATCAAATTCGTTCAATTCGTGATAGACGATCCGAACGCCTCTAACGGTGATGTTAACATTTCGGACGGCATTTACCGCGTATTTCCCCGTCCCGTGTTGAAGCAAACCCCTTCCAGTCCGGGCTGAAACGCGCGAAGCCGTTTTAAAGAGCCTGCTTAGAGTTTGAGCGAGCGCACGCATTGAAAGCACCTCCGGTAGCAATGAGAAGAAATGGCTTTACCAGATGGAACGCATCAACGTGGTCTGGGCAAGAGGATATCGAGCGAATTCTCGGAAGTCAAATGATTGGCTGCTGAGCGTTGGGCGTTGAGCGGTTTTGCGGCGGCAGGCGGTGGCTGCCCTTATGATCCGTCCCGCTCCGGCACGTGCCAAACTGGCACATTCTTGAGCGTTGACAATGCTTTATTGCCGCGCTACCTGTCCCTTCTTGCGGCCGCCTGTTGCGGTCGTCTCAACCGCAGCAAGGAGGTCTCTATGCCAAGAAAACGCACGCTCGCCCAGGAGCAAGAACAATCCCTCGAATCACAACAGGTGTCCGGCGCCGCGCCATCGCCGGCACAAGAAGAACGCGGCGAGCACGTTTCCCCGTTGCGCCCGTGGAAACTCGACAACGTCGCTGGCGTCGAGCGCCTCAATTACATCGACGCCGGCAAAGAGATCTTCGAGTTCTGGATCAGGTTCCGCGACGGCAAACCCTCAGACAAGGTTCGCCAGTATCTGAAAGACAACGGCTTTCATTGGGAGCCGGATGCCCCTAAGGGTGGGCACTGGCCGGAGGCCGACGGTGCATGGGTGCGCCCGCTGCGCCTGGCGACCAAGAGCCAGGACCGCCTGCACGGCGAGCGCGTATTCGAGAAAGTGGCCGAGATGATCCGCGAAGAAAAGGGCATCGACGCCGGTCAGGGCTATGACGAGAGCATCCACTTCTAGTAGCCGCTTGACAATGCCTTGCCAATCGCGGGCGGCGAGCCGCCCGCCGATTGCCTGTTTCCATCAAGGCGCGCACCGATGAGCTGGGCCATTCGCTCCTCGCCCTTCCGCGCCGGCGACACGATCGCCTACTCGAAGCGGTTCCTGCAAAGCATCGGCTGCCATATCGGCGGCATGGCCTCTGCCCGCGGCAAAGTCACTGCCATCGAGCGAGACGGCGATGCGATTTACGCACGCATCGACTGGGATGCGCCCGGCCTGCCTGAGCGCCTCGACATTAAGAATCTGAGTCTGGTCAAGAACGGCATGGTGATGGAGCACGGCTGAAGCGCTTTGACGTTCACACACATCGCTCCGCACGCATCTCTCGGGCGTTCGCCAGCTTGACGGCAATTGCTTTGCGCTCCGGCGAGCGCCATTGGCCGACGAGCCAAAAGCCGCTTCGCCCCCATTGCCCATTTCCGGCGGGCGAAAAATCAATCGCCGCGCCTTGCCATGCGCTCGTTGCAAGTTATCATGGCGTGGCCAGCCTCGTGCTGGCGAGCCTGGTAAGGTACCTGCCCCGCCTTGCCGGGCTTTTTTCATTGATGGCAAGGCTCTGCGGTTAAATCTCCAAACCGTATCCCGCAATGGCCCGGCCAGTCAGTCGCCCAACTGCGGCGCAGCGGCATCCCGTACTGGCGCCCGAGATGCGATTCGGAGTAGTTTGAGGCTGCCAGCTTAAGCACGCCACCACTTCCCAATCGGGCACGAATTGCGAACCGGCGGAGCCGCCAAGAAATCGCGGCGCTGCGTTCTCGCATCCGCTAACCCGAAGGCATCCTTGAGTGCCTGAAACAGACTGGGAGCCCTGAGTGAGTTGGCTTTCCAAATCGACCGGCTGCAT
>DASZUP010000669.1:0-6419 GCA_035547635.1 Pirellulales bacterium | reverse complement strand
CAAAAAAAAGCGGCTCGTCGAGGCTCCTTTCTCATCTTTCAGGCATATACTTTGCTGGCGCTCGAATTGGTTGAAACACAAGCGGGACGGGCGGATGACCGTAGATTCTGCCCGATATGCGTTTCACGCTTGCACTGTTTTTGAGCATCGGGAGCAATGAGCCGGCAAATTCTCGGCCTCTCGGTTTTATTTGGCACGCTATCCTTCATCCAGGGCCTCGGCGAACCGACCACCGGTCTCGTCACTCAACCCGTCCTGTCGATGCTTAAACAGTGGGGCCTGAACGCCCGCGAGATTGCCACCTTCGTCGCGTTGCTGGGGCTGCCATGGTGCTTGAAGCCGTTGTGCGGCCTGCTTTCGGATTTCGTTCCGCTGGCCGGCTACCGGCGGAAAAGCTACCTGGTCCTGGCCACGTTGGCCGCCAGTCTGTGCTTTCTGCTGTTGTATCTGCTGCCGCTGTCGGCGGGCGCCAGGAACCTGCTGTTCGCCGCCCTGCTGCTGCCGGCCTTGGCCATCACCATTTCAGACGTGGTGCTCGACGCCCTGATGGTCGAAGCCGGCCAGTCGCTCCGCATTACCGGCTGGCTGCAGTCCATTTGCTGCGGGGCAAGCTACCTGGCGACCTTGCTGACCGGCGTCTGGGGCGGCAGTCTGACCGAAGAGCGCCAGCAGCAGTTGGGTTTTCTGATGTGCGGTCTGTTGACGGCCGTGACCTTGCTGTTGGCCGTCGTTTATGTCCGCGAGCCCAGGGATCGTCCGTGCGAGTCGGGCTTTCGGCCGGCCACCAAGGCCGTCCGGGAGTCGCTCCGTTCGCCCGGCGTGTTGGCGGTCGGCCTGTTCCTGTTCGCGTGGCACTTCAACCCCTTTTCGCAGTCGGTGCTGTACCTGCACATGACCGGGGCCCTGCATTTCAGCGAGCGGTCGTATGGCCATACCGTCTCGATTATTGCCATCGGCTCGATCGCCGCCTGCGTGTTTTACGGTCTCTGCTGCCGGCGAATTCCAATGCGGTGGCTGGCGCCGGTTTCGATCGTCAGCGGCATGCTCAGCACGTTGACCTACTACTGGCCGATGGCCGACGGCGCCTCGGCCGCCTGGGTGAGCATGCTGGCCGGCTTCACCTATATGATGGCCAGCATGGTGCTGTTGGACCTGGCCGCACGGGCTTGCCCGGTGCAGGCCGCAGGGACCGTGTTCGCCATGTTCATGGCGCTGTGCAATATTTCGGCCGGTTTGTCGACCTGGTTCGGCGGCTACTGCTACGAGGCCGCATCTGCCGTCTGGGGCAGCGCCTTGGGCTTTGATCTGCTACTGGCCGTCAGCGCCGGCTTTACCGGGCTCTCCTGGCTGGCCGCCCGGCGGCTGCCGCGGGAATTGCTGGCCTGACGGCCGGGCGACGCCCGACTTGTGGTTGTCGCTAGTCCAGGTTGGCGATTTGCACTTCGCCAAGATCTTCCACGCAGCATGCGTTCGGCGTCGCCTGCACTTCCCGCCTACTCGCTTCGGGCATAATACTCTTCGGAGCCGGCCAGGCTGGCGTTCAACTGTTGGTCGGTGGCGCCGAGCTGCATCTGGCCGACCCAGTAGCTCAAACCGGCCGAACCAGCGGCGCGGCCGAGGAACTGCTGGTAGGCCGCTTCGACGACGTCCTGGAGGTATTCGGTCGTCGAGAGCACCTCCAACGCCACCGTCGTGCGCGAGAGGCCCGCGGCAAGCTGAATGCTCCACCAGGCGAGACCATTCGGATCGACGGGCCGGCCAAGCGCGTCCTGGTAAAGCGCATTCAAAAAGCCGCCATTCGTGCCGCCTCCTTGCACGACGTAGAACTCCGCCGACCCGGCCAGCATGGCTGAAATCTGCTCCACCGTGACGCCTTGCAGCAGCAGTTGAGAAAAGTAGCTCAATCCGCTCGAATTGGCGGCGCGGTGCAAGTAGCGGGTGTAGAGAGACTCGACCGTGTCCTGTGCGTACTCGAGCGTCTGCTCGATGCCGAGTGCGACCTGAGTGCGCGTTACGCCCGCCGAAAGTTGCGAGTCCCAATAAGCCATGCCATTGGGATCGGCCGGCCGATTGAGCAGATCGATGTAGAGTTGGTTGATGAACGCCTGGTCGTGCGTCGTCACGGCGATGGTGAACGTCTGCGAGGCGGTCAGGCCGTCCGCGGCGGTCGCCCGAACGGTGACTTGATACGTATGGCTGGGGTTGGCGTTGTAAAGGATCTTGTTGCCAGCGGCCACCGTGACTCGGCCAGTGGCCGGATCGATCTGAAAGCCGCCGCCGGAGCTGTCGCCAATCAGGCTGTAAGTGATGGAGCCGCCTTCGGGGTCGGTCGAATACGCCGTCAGGCCGACATACGCGCCGGTTGGCGCCCCTGCCACGACGCTGTTCGTCGTCGAATCGCTGTCGACCGGAATCGTCGGCGGGCCGAGCACGGTGATCGTGAACGTCTGCGAGGCGCTCAGGCCGCCGGTGGCTGTCGCCCGAACGGTGACTTGATACGTATGGCTCGGGTTGGCGTTGTAAAGGATCTTGTTGCCATCGGCCACCGTGACGCGGCCGGTGACCGGATCGATCTGAAAGCCGCCGCCGGAGCTGTCGCTCGTCAGGCTGTAAACGATGGAGCCGCCTTCGGGGTCGGTCGAGTACGCCGTCAGACCGACATACGTGCCGGTTGGCGCCTGTTCTGCGATCCGGTTCGGCCCCGGATCGCTGTCGACCGGCGTCGTCGGCGGTACGCTCGAGAATTTAGCGACGAAGCCGTCAATGACGCCTCCGAAGGCCGTTTGAAAGGCGCCGGCCGTCACGGGAAAGCTTGGCGAGAAGGTATAGCCGGTGAGGTAGACGCCGCCGGCGCCGTCGATGGCTACGCCCGTGCCTAAATCGGAAACGCTGCCTCCCAGGTAGGTCGAGTAGAGCAGGCCGGTCCCGGCGCCGTTCAGCTTGGTTAAGTAGGCGTTTTGCGAGCCGGCGAGAGTCGTTTGGAAAGCGTCCGGGGTCGTGGGAAAGTTCGTCGAACCGGTTTGGCCCGTGACGTAGGCGTTGCCGGCGGAATCGATGGCGAGCCCGCTGGCGAGGTCCGCGCCATCGCCCGTCAGGTACGTTGAGTAGACCAGGCCGGTCCCGGCGGCGTTCACCTTGGTTACGAAGGCGGCGCCAGCGCCAGAGTAGGTCGTCTGGAAAGCGCCCATCGTCGTGGGGAAGTTCGCCGAGTAGGTAAAGCCGGCGACATAGGCATTGCCGCCGCCATCCACGGCGATGGCACTGCCTTGGTCGATGGAGCTGCCGCCCAGGTAAGTGGAGTATGCCAGAGCGCTGCCCGTGGCGTTGAGCTTGGCGACGAAGGCATTATTGGCTCCGGCAAGCACCGTTTGGAAGGCGCCCGCGGTCGTGGGGAAGTCCGCCGAGGTGGTCTGACCCGTGACGTAGGCGTTGTCCGCGGCGTCGACCGCAATGCCGTAGGCGGAGTCAGGCAGACTGCCGCCCAGGAACGTCGAGTAAGCCAGGGCGCTGCCCGACGGGTTCAGCTTGGCGACGAAGGCGTCGGTCGCACCGGCAAGAATCGTTTGAAAGGCGCCCGCGGTCATGGGGAAGTCCGCCGAGCCGGTCCGGCCCGTAACGTAGACGCTGCCGGAGCTATCGACGGCGATGGCATTGCCTTCGTCCAAGGCGCTGCCGCCCAGGTACGTCGAGTAAACCAGGCCACCGCCCGAGGCGCTCAGCTTGGCAACAAAGGCGTCTGTACTGCCGGCGTAGGCCGTCTGAAATGCGCCCGGGCTCGTGGGAAAGTTCGTCGAGTCGGTATTACCGGTAACATAAGCGTTGCCGGCGTTATCAAGGGCGATGCCGACGCCCTGATCGTTTCCATTGCCGCCGAGATAGGTCGAGTAAATCAGGCTGCTGCCGCCGACGCTGAACTTCGTTACGAATGCGTCGGAGAAGCCTTCGATCGCCGTTTGGTAGGCGCCTGCAGTTGTGGGAAAGTCTGGCGAGAAGGTGACGCCGGTAACGTAAGCATTGCCAGAGCCGTCAACGGCGATGCCATTGGCCTCGTCAAAGCTGCTGCCGCCCAGGTAGGTCGAATAGCTCAGCGTGGGATCGATGACCAGCGGCAGCGAAGCGTCGTACGTTCCGACGGCGAAGCCGACCCGGTCGCCGCCTTCCAGCACGAAATGCCCGGCGACTGCGACTCGCTGGCCGCCCGCTTGTTGATAGAGCGCCGGCGCCTTTTCCATCAGATCGCCGCCCGAGGTATGAATCAACAGATTGCCGGAACTGTCGATGCTCAGACCGTTGGCGCCGCGGATTTGCAACTGGATTTGATTCGGATCGGCGCCCGGAGCAATGTGGAAGTCATATTCCAATTGCCCCTGGTTGCCGTAAAATACGGCGCTGACGCCGGGATAAAGATTCTGATATTCGACCTGGCTATAGTTGGCGACGCCCGTCTGCCACTGGCTCGGATCGCCGCCAACAAAGTAGTTGCTCACTGTCTGCTGCTTGTCGAGTCCGATCACGCTGGCGCCCTGGTTGGCGCCGACGAATTGCATGTCGATGACCGTGCCCGATATCTGGCCCGCTGAACCGTCGCCGCCCGACGTCGACTGCCGCAGGTCAAGCGTGGCGCCGCTGCCGGTCAGATAGAGCGCATAACCGGCGCCGTGGGCGAGAAACTTGACTTGGCCGTCGGTCTGGCCCTGGTTGACCTCGAAACTGACCGGCAACTGCCCATATTCTTGTTGAATCGCAGCGGCATCAACGGCCAACAACCGCCTTGCTTCAAGCTGCTCGAAGGCGCCGAGCGCCCGCGCGAAGTAATCCCTGCGACGCCCATCGCCTCGCTGCCTTCGCCGCGGCCTGTTAGCTGCTTCCGATCGAAAGCCCCGCCATCCAGCGCCTTCGCCGCCGAACGAGCGTTTCATGTCTATGTCTCTCAAGCTTGTCTTCAAGTCGAGCGAGCGCTTGCCTTGCGCCCCCTCATCTTCTCCGTCCTGCCTCTCGCACGCGGGCCCGCAGCCTGCTGGCGTAGTATCTTCGGAGCCGCTAAGCATCGAGGATTAAACAACTTCCCGAGCCGGCGAACACGCTGGCAAGGTGCGAAATGTGGGTAAGGGCGTTTCAGTGAGGCCGGGCCAAGGCGGCGGCCGCCGTATGCTCTTGATGTCGAAGAACAGATGAAGACGTCTTGCCGATCGCGGAACGAACGAGACCGACGGCGGCATGCGGCGATCGAAGTCGGCAAGTTGGGATAAGGCGGGCAGATCGCCAGCGGCGGCATTTTTTGGGTGGCGACTACGATTGCGACGCACAGTCCAAGCAGATCGGTGCGATCGAGTCGCGAGACTTGCAGGCCAGACTGCTTGTCGTGTTGCTCGACGCGAAGTAATTGGGAAGCGATTCAATCCCCGATGCTTACTCTTTGCGCACCGCCGTCGTCATGCGGCGCGCGTCGCCGACGGAACCGGCTCGCCGAGTTACGCGGCTCGGTCGTAATACTCCTCGGAACCGGCCAGCCCGGCATTCAACTGTTGATCCGTGGCTCCGGCTTGTAACTGGCCGACCCAGTAACTCAAGCCGCCCGGATCGGCGGCGCGGCCGAGGAACTGCTGGTAGGCGGCCTGTACGACGTCCTGGCGGTACTCGGTCGTTGAGAGTACCTGCAGCGCCACCGTGGTGCGCGAGACGCCTCCGGCGAGTTGGGCGCTCCCCCAGGCCAAGCCGTCGGGATCGACAGGCCGTCCAAGCGCATCCTCGTAAAGCGCGTTCAAGAAGCCATCGTTCGTGCCGCCTCCTTGCACCGTGTAGAACTCCGTCGACCCGGCAAGCATGGCCGACATTTGTTCGACCGTGACGCCTTGCAGAAACAGTTGAGAAAAGAAGCTCAACCCGCCCGGGTCGGCGGCGCGGTGCAAGTAACGGCTGTAAACGCTCGAGACGGTGCGCTGCGCGTATTCCAGCGTCTGCTCGATCTGGAGCGCCATCACGCCGCGCGGCAGGCCCGCGGCGAGTTGCGCATCCCAGTACGTCAATCCGCCGGCATCGACTTCACGGCCGAGCAAGTCGTGATAAAGCTGGTTGATGAACAACTGGTTATGCGTCGCCGCGAAGAGAAACTTCGAGACGAAGCCGTCGCCCGAGCCGCTTAAGGTCGTTTGGAACGCGCCTGCACTCACCGGAAAGTTCGTCGATTGGGTATCGCCGGTGACATACGCGTTGCCGGCGGAGTCGAGCGCCACGCCTCGGCCCGTGTCGGAGGCGCTGCCGCCCTGATAGGCTGAATAGACCAGGCTGCTGCCGGCAGCATTCAGCCTGGCCAGGAACGAATCGGCACTGCCGCCGCCATAGGTCGATTGCAAGGCGCCCGGAGTTGTGGGGAAATTCGTCGAGTTGGTGAACCCGACGACGAACGCTTCGCCGGCGCC